>CBDTUP010000136.1:0-7114 GCA_965363685.1 uncultured bacterium
CTTGTCCATGGCGGGTGTCTGCACCGGATTCCAGACACCGGCCGGGCGACTCTCCGGGCCGAGCGGCGCCTCGCGGGAATAGTGGTTGGCACTGGCTGCACCGCCGTGCCAGAGCTCAATACCGGCCAGCGCGCCGTGGGCGTGGACCTCGTCCACGGTCATCGCCAGAGCCTTCACATCCTGGTCATCCCAGATCGAAGCCGATGGATAGGGCTCGTCGTCTGATGAAGGATGGATGGAGCAGTATTCGGTGCAAACGGTGCCCCATCCTCCCTCGGCCTTGACTCCGCGCATTGCTGCCAGCGTGCGTGGGCGTCGATAGCCCATACCGGTGCAATGAGGGACCTGATAGAAGCGGTTAGGTGCGGTCACCGGCCCGATCTGAACGGGCTCGAAGAGGACATCGAATCGAGGGTCGCGGGGCATTCCATTCTCCAACATCGAGGCGCGGTCTTATGTCTTCGCCGGATCCCCACGGCTGTTCAACGGCTAATGGCTAAGGGATGGTCTGTTGGGGGGCGGCTGAAGCCGCCCCCCAACGACCTGCTAGCTCTTGGCGGCCGAATACGCATCCGCGTAGTAGTTGCCGAAGTCACCCAGGTCTGCGAAGAACTCCAGTCGTTCCACGACCTCGGGTGGTGGGTAGATTGCGTCCCACTCGAGGATCTCTTCCCAGATGAACTCTTCTGCCGCCGCGTTGGGGCTGGCGTAGTAGTTGTAGTTGGTCAACTCGGCGCCGTAGAACGGATCCAGGATGAAATTGATGAACGTCTGCGCGGTGCACGGATGCTCCGCAGTCACCGGAATCGCCATGGTGTCGACCCAGGCCGCCGCACCCTCTAGCGGGATGGCGTAGCCGAAGTCTTCGTAGGCGTCGTAGTCGTCGGTGGACGCTTCGTCGTAGGCGAACAGGAAGTCGCCGTTCCATCCCTGCGACACCACGGTCTCTCCTTGAACGAGCAGATCCCAGTAGCCGGATGAATTGAACGCAGCCAACCGCTCCGCGGTTTCCTTGATCAGCGCGGCGGCTTCGTCCACCTCGGCTTCGTCCTTTGTGTTGATGGAATAGCCCAGGTAGATCAGAGCCGCCCCCATCGTCTCCCGCTCGTCGTCGAGCAGTGAGATGAACCCGGCATTGGGCTCAGCCAGTTCAGGATCGAAGATCACGCCCCACGAGACACCTTCTTCATCATCGATCACCCCGTAGTGGTAGCCGATTCCGGTGGTTCCCCACTGATAGGGAACTGAGTACTCATTTCCCGGGTCATACGGTAAATCGGTGAACTCATCCGCGATATTGGTCAGATTGGGGATCGTATCGGGGTTGAGCTTCACAAGCAGATCGGATGTCTTCATGATCGACACCATGTAGTCGGACGGCACGATCAAGTCGAACGCTACACCCGCATCGATCTGGGCGAGCATGACCTCGTTGGAGTCGTACTCGGTGAGCACCACGTCGACGCCGTACTCCTCTTCGAAGGCGGCCAGCAGGTCGGTCACCTCTGCCTCTTCGGCTACCGATCCGGTGGGAATGTATTCGGTCCAGTTGTACAGGTTGAGATCGCCGTCGACCTCACCCAGTGAGCATTCATCGGCCGCCACCTGAGCCTCGCTCGAGCCACCCCCACAAGCAGCCGCTACCAGCGACAGGGCCGCGATCACGATTATCAATCGTCTCATTTCCGCCTCCTCCTAGCTTTCTCCTCGCCGTTGCATTGCCAGAGATGAAAAAACAAGAATCATCGATGCGGTCACCATCAGCGTAGACACCGCGTTTATCTCGGGGGTGACCGATCTCCTGATGAGCCCGAACACATAGACGGGCAGGGTCGTCGATCCGGGACCCTGGACGAAGCTCGTGATTACGACGTCGTCCAGTGAGAGTGTGAGAGCCAGTAGGCCGCCTCCCAGTACGCCGGGCATGATCAGCGGCAAGGTAACCCGGCGGAAGGCCTGCCACCGACTGGCGTACAGGTCGGCTGCGGCCTCCTCCATCGCAGGATCCATATGGGCGAGCCGGGAGCGGACCACGATCGCCACAAATGAGATATTGAAAGCGATATGTGCCAGCATGATCGACGGTCGTCCCAAGGGAATTCCGACCTGGGTAAACCAGAGGAGCAGCATCACGGCCATGGTGACGTCGGGGATGATCACCGGGAGGTAGAGGATCGCGTCGAAGGTGCCGCGACTCACCCATTTCCGGTAACGATCGAGCGCGAGCGCGGCGGCCGTCCCGAAGATCGTCGAGACGATCGTCGACCAGAACGCCACTACCAGCGAGTTCTCGAGAGCGTTGAGCAGTTGCTCATTGCCGAACATCCGCTCGTACCAGCGGAGTGAGAATCCGCCCCAGATCCCGACATTCGAAGCACCGGAGAACGAGAAGAGGATGACGACGAAGATGGGCAAGTACAGGAAGGCGAACACGAACCAGCCGTTGAAAGAGAGCCAGCGATCCATGCGCGTGCGGGTGGTGGTGTTCTGGCTCGGGGTCATACGGTCTTCCCCCCGGTTCGGAAGTACACAACAGTTGCCAGCAACATGACGATCAGAATCGCCCCGGAGAGAGACGAGCCAAACGGCCAGTTACGCGCCGCAAAGAACTGGGTGACGATGTAGTTCCCCAGGAGGGTCGTTTTCGCCCCGCCCAGGATATCCGGAGTCACGTAGGCGCCCAGACTGGGAATGAAGACGAGAATTGAACCGGCGATGATCCCGGGACGAGACAGCGGCACCGTGATTCTCCAGAATGCCTTTACTCCAGAGGCATAGAGATCCCGGCCTGCCTCGACGAGGCTCCAGTCGATACGCTCGATCGCCGCATAGAGAGGAAGGACCATGAACGGCAGATAGCCGTACAGCAGTCCGAGGAATACGGCCGGCGCCGTGAAGAGCAGCCGGTCCCAACCGCAGATAAACGCCACTGTGCAGCTCTCCGCACCGGACCCGAACAGAGTCAAGACCCATCCCGAGAGTGATGAGACGAGTTCGCCCAGTTGAGTGATGTAGCCGTCTGAGTCGAGGAGCATTCGCCAGGCGTAGGTCCTGACCAGGAAGTTCGACCAGAAGGGAATGAGGACGAGGATCAATAGGAGGGTGCGCGTCCGCTGCTTGGCGCGCGTGGCGATCCAGTAGGCAAACTGATATCCGATGAGCAGGCACAAGACTGTATTCAGAACCGCGATCACGACCGAGCGAGTGACGATGGTTCTGACCAGTGGCTCGCCGAGCCTGATCCACGAGTCGACGTTCCACCCTTCGAGCAGGGGTTTGCCGGTCGGGCCCCGGTTAGCGAACGAGAAGACGAACACGATGATCAGGGGGAGCACGAAGAACAGGATCAGGTACACGTAGGCGGGTATGGCGTGGAAGAAGCCGCGCCAGGACTCGCGTCGCTGTGATTTTCGTTCCAGCCTCGGGCTGGCCGCCCGTTCCTCGGAGCCGTGCCGTTCGTCGGTGATCGTCATTGAGCCAGCGCCATGGCGGCTTCAGGGTGGAAGTCAATGATCACGTCATCTCCAACCTCCCACCGCCTCATGACCGGGATGTTCTCGACACGCACGTCAACCGATCCTGATTCACCAAGCTGGATCTCGTAGGACAGCGAGTCGCCAAAGAACGTTCTTCTGACAACAGATCCCTTCACCGCGTTGCGGTCGGCAGGCATCTCGGAGACATCGCCGAAGAGATGCACCTTTTCAGGGCGAAGAGCGAGGGTCACCTTCGAGCCGGGATTCGAGTTCGTCTTCGCTCGTACGACTTCGCCACCTGCCAGGCGCACGGAACCGGGTTCGACGACCTCGGCGGGAACGAAGTTCATCTCGCCTACGAAGCTGGCTACGAAAAGCTCGCTCGGTGACTCGTAAATGTCCTCCGAATTGCCGACCTGAACCAGTTTCCCTTCGTTCATGACGCCAATCCGATCGGACATCGTCAGGGCTTCCTCCTGGTCGTGGGTCACGTAGATGAACGTGATGCCCACGTTGCTCTGGATGTCCTTCAGCTCGAACTGCATCGTTTGGCGGAGTTTGAGATCGAGAGCCCCGAGAGGCTCATCGAGGAGAAGAACCTTGGGCCTGTTCACGAGGGCACGGGCTAGAGCGACTCGCTGCTGCTGCCCGCCGGAAAGGGCACCTGGTCGCCGGTTGTTCAGGCCGGTGAGCCGGACCAGGTCGATGGCTTCTCCTACCCTCTGGCGGATTTCCGCCTGGTCGATCTTCTGCATTCGCAGCCCGAATCCGATGTTGTCCTCGACGTTCATATGTGGGAACAGGGCATAGGACTGAAAGACTGTGTTGACCGGCCGCTTGTTTGGCGGTCTGAGGCCCATTTCCTCGCCGAAGATTCGAACGCTGCCGTCGGTGGGGTACTCCAGGCCGGCGATCATCCGCAGCGTCGTGGTCTTGCCACAGCCGGACGGTCCGAGAAGGGAGAAGAACTCGCCGTCCTTTATCTCGAGATTCACGTTGTCGACCGCGGTGACGTCCTCGTCGAACTTCTTGGTGACGCTGTGCAACCCGACGGCCGCAGTCGTCTCGGTCATCTAGGACTCCTTGTCTGGATCACCGCGTCGGCTCCTTCCTGCTCCGCTGCCTACCCCGTATTGCTGTTGCCCCTGGATGGCTGTGGTCGGAGACACCAAACCTTGGCCATCCTCGCTCCTCGGTCAGTTCGTCGTGACATCTCTGGCGAACTCCTCAAACACCGCGATGTAGTGATCGATCTCGGCGTCGCTGTGCAGCACCGAGAGTGTCCATTGCTCATCGGCGCCCGGCGTCATATAGACGCCGTTCACCATGTGGTAGAGCCACCCGAGGTAGTTGAGTTGCTCGTTGAAGTGCTCGGTATACGACCGGTAGTCGACGACCCGCTGTTCCGCGAACATGACGCAACCCTTGGAGGCGACCCCGACCGCATAGGCCGGTAGCCCGTATCTATCGCAAACGTCCTGGCAGCCGTCGAGAATCCGTCGGCCGATCTCATCGAGGCGCTTGTAGGCATCGTCGTCCAGCACTTTGGTGAGCGTGGCTTCTGCTGCCGCCATCGTCAGAGGGTTGCCGTTGAAGGTACCGATCTGAGCAACCGTTCCGTCGCTGATCTGGGCCATGATCTCCTCGGTACCCAAAACGGCGCCGATCGGCGTGCCACCCCCGGTAGCCTTAGCGAGGGCAACCAGATCGGGAACTACGTCGTATTTCTCGACCGCGCCTCCGGCTGCGACAGTTGCTCCGGTCTTGACTTCGTCAAAGATGAGCACCACCCCGTGCTTGCGGGTGATCTCCCGAACGGCGGCTAGGTAGCCCGGTTCCGGCGGAACCACACCGATGTTCAGCATGATCGGTTCGATGATCATGCTGCCGACGTCAGGATTGGCCGACAACGCCGCGTCGAGTGCTTCCGGGTCGTTGAACGGAACGACCACGGTCATATCGAGAAGCGACTGAGGTATGCCGGCCGACTGCGGCACTGATATGGGTTTTGCACGGGGTCCCATCTTGGCCGGATCGGGATGCACCGAGACCATTACGGCGTCGTGGTGCCCGTGATAGGAGCCTTCAATCTTTATGAGGCCATCCTTGCCTGTGAAGGCTCTGGCCAGGCGAACGGCATCCAGAGTGGCCTCTGTGCCCGAGTTCGAGAACCGTACCTTCGGCAGTCGGAAGCGTCTGGATAGTTCACGGGCGACACGAACGGCGCTGGCGTTGGGGGCCGCGAAATGAGTCCCTTTCTTCGCCGTGGCGCTGATCGCTTCGGCGACGACGGGATTGGCGTGGCCGACGACCATGACTCCGAATCCGTTGTGGAAGTCGGCGTAGTCGTTGCCGTCCAGGTCGATGACTCTCGATCCGTGGCCTTCGACGATGAAGATCGGGTGCGGTGATTGATCCTGGAACGAGGAAGCCACGCCGGCGGGAAGCACCTGCTTGGCTTCCTCGACGAATTCGCCGGATTTGGCGGTGCGGACTCGCAGCGACTCCTCCATTGACTTGGTCAGATCCGCCACGCGGTCGAGATTGATGTTGGCCGTCATCATCTACTCCAATCGCCCACACCGGCTGTGATTTCCGATTACGTCATATCTACCATAGCTTTTGAGCGATCGGCAAGTGAGATAGGCACCTTTTTGTCGGATCGGCAACATGGAGTCCCAGGAAGCGGGTATTGTGAAATCTCGCTTGATCGAAGGAGCTTCTCATCGGACGGCGATCGGATGTGGCAAATGGGGGAGACCTCGATGGCAAGGATCTGGAGATCATTGCTGCCCTCCAGATCAACGGACGTGCCAACTACGCCGATTTGGCGAAGATGGTCGACCTCAGCCCGGCCGCCATTCGGCTGAGAGTGAATCGGTTGATCGAATCACGGGTCCTGGACATCGTGGCGGTCACCGATCCCCTTCGCATCGGGTTCACCGTCCAGGCCATGGTCGGGATGACGGTCGACGGCGACATAGAGGAGCTCAGCGCCAAGATCGGTGCGCTGGACGCAGCCGTATACGTTGTGCTCACAGCCGGACGTTTCGACATGCTGGTCGAGGTGCTGTGCGCCGACAACGATCACCTTCTGTACGTTCTGAGCGAACTCCGCGCCCTGGACGGAGTGTCGTCCCTCGAAGCGCAGACCTACCTGAGGTTGGCCAAACAAACCTATGCCTGGGGCATGCCCCCGCTCGACCGGCAGTGATCGGATATCCGAAGCCGACAACTTCGGAAGTTCGTCAGCCGTCCTGGCTACCAATGTCGAAGACGACCGTCTGCAGGTCGGTGAACTCTTCGATTCGGCCCCGGCCCCACCCTGTGTCGGTTCCGGCAGCTCCGCCAAAGGGCTGAAATGTCTCCCAGAAGTCCGTTGAGTCGTTGACCACGACAGTTCCTGAGCGGATTCGATCGGCATACCAGAAGGCCTTGGAGAGCTCCCGCGTAAATACCGCGGCCTGGAGTCCCAGCCGCGAGCGGTTGGCGATCGCAACCGCTTCGGCGTCGTCGGCAGCACGGAGGATCGGTAGCACTGGTCCAAACGACTCTTCCTGTGAAAGAGCACACTGCTCGGGCACGTTGTCGACGATCGTGAAGTCGTAGTACAGATCGGTCGGGTAGCCCTTCGCTCG
>CBDTUP010000137.1:0-7034 GCA_965363685.1 uncultured bacterium
GGGACCCACTCCCGACCGGCTCACCCCCCGCTTCCGGGAAACGGCCAAAAGGCTGTGGTTCATCTACGTCGCATTTACAGTCATCGAGACACTCCTGCTGTGGGCAGGCGACATGAGCCTGTTCCAAGCCGTCGCCCACGCTCTCACAACGATGTCGACGGGTGGTTTCGGAACCGAGGCCACCTCCATTTCCGACTTCAGCGCCTACACCCAATGGGTCATCATCGCCTTCATGTTCATGGCCGGAGCCTCATTCGCCCTCCACTTCCGCGCCTTGCGGAATCCCGGTGAGTATCTGAAGAACACTGAATTCCGCCTCTACGGGACGCTCGTCCTGATAGCCGTCGGCATTATCGCCTTCGGCATCTGGGACGATGCAATGTGGAACACATCGATTCGGGATAGCGCTTTCACTGCCGTCTCGATGGTGACGACGACTGGATACGCAACTGCAGACTTTGGTGCTTGGGCACCCGGTCTACAGATCCTGGTGGTCGGGTTGATGTTTCTGGGGGGTAACGCCGGGTCAACCGCCGGCGGAGTCAAGACCTTCCGTCTGGCGGTGCTCAGCCGCGCCGCTGCTGCCGATCTGCGCCGCCTGGTTCATCCGCGCGGGGTATTCGTCACCCGTTTCGGAGGAAAATCGGTGCCCGACCCGATAGTCGAATCAGTCCAGTCGTTCTTCCTCTTCTACATGTTCTTGTTCATGACCGGGACCGTGTTGCTGGGAATGATCGAATCCCGCCTTGGCTCCGGCCTCGATCTCATCAGCGCTACCTCAGCGGTGGCTTCGGCCCTCGGCAACATTGGCCCTGGTCTCGGCGAAGTCGGTCCAACTGCCAACTACCTAGCCGTGCCCTGGCTCGGCAAGTGGTTGCTGTCCTTCCTGATGATCGCAGGGCGCCTCGAGATATTCCCGGTGCTTCTGCTGTTCACCCGGAACTTCTGGCGCAACTAGCCGCGACTACTCCGTCTGGGCCAGAACAACCAGCTGGTCACGGTGGATCACTATCAACCCCGATAGAGACCCATCAGAAGATGCACTCCGCAACTCCGCCGCGCCGACCTGCACCTGACCTTTGGCAACGAGAGAACCCTCTTGGTTGACAACCTCAACCGCATCACCGATTGAGAACTCCCCGACCATCTCGCTGACTCCGACCGCCAGCAGCGAACCTCCGTCCGCGACGAGCGCCGCTTCAGCGCCGGCGTCGACCGTTAGGGTCCCGACGGCGGGTAGACCGAAGGCGATCCACAGTTTCCGCGCCGACAGGGCACTCGGATGAGGTTCCACCCACGTTCCGGTCGAGGCTCCGGTTAGAGCTGCGAGGATCGATGAGGGGTCGTCTGCTGCGGCAACGATGGTGGGAATCCCGGACCAGGCGGCCATACGGGCTGCAGAGACTTTGGTGGCCACACCTCCCGAACCAATCGGGCCGGATGCGCCCTGAGAAACTGCGTCGAGCACCTCGTCGGTGTGTCGTACTGCGGCCAGCAACTCGGCATCCTCGGTCAAGCGTGGGTCCGACGAGAAGAGACCGGGGGTGTCGGTGAGGAGGAGCAGCAGATTTGCGGACACGAGGTGAGAGACGATCGCAGCAAGCCGGTCGTTGTCCCCCAATCTCAACTCCTCCACGGCGATCGTGTCATTCTCATTCACTATCGGAACGACACCTTCGCTGAGCATGCGGTCGAGTGCCCGGCGGGCGTGAAGATATTGATCTCGATTGGCGAGGATGTCCTTGGTGAGCAGTACCTGCCCGGCGACGAGGCCAAGCTTTGCGAACTCGCTCGCGTAGCGCTCCATCAGGCGACCTTGACCGACCGCGGCGGCAACCTGAAGTCCCGGTAGATCACGAGGCCGTTCGTCGAGGCCGAGCGCCGGCAGGCCGGCTGCAACCGCACCGGACGACACGAGGACGCTCGGATATCCCCTCTCCCAACTCCCGGCGATCATCCGGACGATCCGAGCAACGGCCTCGGAATCGATCCCGCCGCTGGAGTGCGTCAAGCTGGACGACCCGACTTTGACGACAACTCTCGATGACCCTGCGATAGGGCGGTGGCCCGTCACGACTCTTCTCTGGGCGGGGCTTCTGCGACTTCTGAATCACCAGGTTCACCGTCATCCATCTCGGAGAACTCGAACACCAGGTCGCCAATACGCACCTCATCACCCGGCAACGCTCCTGCGTGCCGCAGAGCCTCATCGACCCCGAGCCGCTCAAGCCGTCGCGCAACGAAATCGGCAGTCATCGCCACCGTGAGATCGTCCAGCCGCACCGCCCGTTCGGCTGCGCGTCCGGTGACCTCCCATCCAGTTGGGGTCGCAACCACATCAAACCTCTCGCGCACGGGCCGGTGCAGGATGAAGCCTTCTCGCTCCGGTTCGGCCCTGACGGCCATGTCGACCGCATCGGCGACGGAGTGCAAGAAGGGTTCCAATCCGCGTTCGGCGACTGCCGATATCGGGAACACGAGCGGCTCTCCGAGCAAATCCGCCAATTCACCGGTTGTGGACTCCTCCGGCGCAAGATCAGTCTTTGACAATGCAACCACACGCGGCCGCTCCACCAGGACATCGGAGTGACGCCGGAGCTCCTCGATGAGAACCCGATACTGTTGCTCGGGCGATTCGACCTGAATTGGCGATGGGTCGAGTAGTACGATCAGAGCCCGCGCACGCTCGACGTGTCGTAGGAACTCATGCCCCAGCCCCTTGCCTTCCGAGGCTCCCTCGATCAGCCCCGGGATGTCGGCAACCACGAATTCCCGTTATCCGATGGAGACCACACCGAGGTTGGGTTCGAGGGTTGTGAACGGATAGTCCGCGATCTTCGGTTTGGCGGCGCTGATCGTCGAGATGAGGGTGCTTTTACCGGCGTTGGGATACCCGATCAGTGCGGCGTCCGCGAGAAGCTTCATTTCCAACGTGAAGGTGGCCGACTCTCCGTATTCGCCCTGCTCCGAGAAACCGGGCGCTCGGTGCTTGGATGAGACGAAGGCAGCATTGCCCGATCCCCCCTTGCCACCTTCAAGGGCTTTCACCCT
Organism: uncultured bacterium; assembly: GCA_965363685.1. GTDB lineage: Bacteria > Actinomycetota > Acidimicrobiia > Spongiisociales > JAHEDJ01 > JAHEDJ01. Next base: position 3,052 of record CBDTUP010000137.1, read on the forward strand.
CTGACCGTGTTTGACCAGGTCGGCGATCATGGCGCCGTCGTCGTCCCAAATCGTGGTTCCTAGCGGGACCTTGAGAACCAGATCTTCTCCGCGACGCCCGTGCTGAAGATCTCCTCGACCGTGGGTACCGTTCGCGGCCGCGTGATGCGGATTGCGTTGATAAATCAACAGCGTGACCGCCGCCTCGTCGGCCTCGAAATACACGTCTCCGCCGCTCCCCCCGGAACCTCCGATCGGCTTGCCTTTCGGTTTTCCGCGCGAGCGCACATACGAAACCACCCCCGCACCGCCGTTTCCGGCGCGGAGGTGGACGTTGACCTGATCGACGAACACGCGGCTGGGCCGTGGTCGCGCTTCCCCTATTCGGGGAGAACGCTCACCAAGCGGCGGCCGTTGCTTGCGTGAAACTTGACGATTCCGGGCGCCATAGCGAACAGCGTGTCATCGTTGCCGCGACCGACATTCTCGCCCGGGTGGATGCGCGTCCCGCGTTGCCGAACGATGATCGCACCGGCGTTGACGACATGCCCGTCGAAGACCTTGGGCCCAAGGCGTTTCGCTTTTGAGTCGCGACCGTTCTTGGTCGAGCCTCCAGCTTTCGTTTTTGACATCGTTACTTCTCCTCGGCCTCGGAGGCTTTCGCCTTGGCGGCCTTCTTGGCCTTCGGCGCAACGATCTCGGTCACTTTGATAGTGGTGTAGATCTGCCGGTGGCCCATGCGCCGACGGTACCCCGTCTTGTTCTTGTATTTGAAGATATCGAGCTTTTCGCCCTTGGTGTCGCCAATTACTTCGGCGCGCACCTTGAATCCCGCGAGTTGGTCGCGGTCGGTGATGGTTTTGCCATCGCCGTCAACCACAAGCAACGGGGTGAATTCAACTTCTTCGCCGGCGGTCTTCAGCCGTTCAACGTCAATGACGTCTCCCTGGCGTACCTTCGCCTGCTTTCCGCCGGTGCGGATGATCGCGTACATAGTCGTCCTCAGGTCAAATGAAGCCGTAACTCTACCTGTTGCAGGCGAGTTGCCAACTTCGCTACATAGCTTCTACGTCGTCGTCGGTCTCAATCGGCAGGCCCCGTAGGGCCGTTTCCTCGTGGAGTAGGACACCGCGTCCGGAACAGTTGGGACACACTTCCGAGAACTGCTCCAGCAACCCAGCTGACACGTTCTTCCTCGTCATCTCGACCAGGCCCAGGTTCGAAACCTCGAACACCTGAGTGCGGACCTTGTCCTTGGCCAGCGTCTCTTTCAATCGTCTCAGAACAGCCTGACGATTGCGAGAGATTTCCATGTCGATGAAGTCGATGACGATGATCCCGCCGATATCCCTCAGCCGCAACTGCCTCCCAATTTCCTCGGCAGCCTCCAGGTTGTTGTGCAGCACAGTGTCTTCGAGATTCGAACTACCCACGAATTTGCCCGTGTTCACGTCGATGACCGTCAGAGCCTCAGTCCGATCAATGACGAGATGGCCACCGGATTTCAGCCATACCTTCCGATCGAGAGCCTTCTGTAGTTGGTCTTCCACGTGGTAACGCTCGAACAGCGGGATGTCATCTTCGTAGAGCGTCACCTTGTCGGTCAGATCCGGCGCTGTGCGATCAAGGTATGAAACGACGTCCTCGCGGGCGGTCTCATCGTCAATCAACAGCCGCTTGAAATCCGGAGTGAAATGCTCCCGAATCACCCGGATCAGAAGGCCGGGCTCTTCATAGACGGGCCTTGGCGCCCCACCCTCCGCCGCTTCTTCTTTGATCAGGTTCCAGACTCGGACGAGTCGGTTGATGTCCGCCTCAACCTCATCCTTGGTGGCCGAAGCAGCGGCCGTCCGCACGATCACGCCGAAACCCTCCGGCTTCACTTCGCGAAGGATGTCACGTAGTCGAAGGCGATCCTCTTCCGGGAGTCGGCGGGAGATGCCCTGCATGTCGGAGTCTGGAGCAAGAACTAGGTAACGCCCTGGGACGGTGACTTGCCCGGTGAGGCGAGCCCCCTTGGCTCCCATGGCGTCTTTGACAACCTGCACAAGCACCTCGTCGCCCTCTGACAGGACCTGCTCGATGCGCGGGTGACGACCGTGAACGGAAGGGTCGACCTTCAAATCGCCCGCATAGAGCACCCCGTTCTTGGGTTCCCCGAAGTCCAGGAAGGCCGCCTCCATACCGGGAAGCACGTTCTTGACTTTTGCGAGGTACATGTTGCCGGCCAGCGATGTGCGCTCCTGCCTGGCAACGTAGTGCTCGACGAGGGATGGCCCTTCGAGAATCACGACCTGCGTTTGGCTCGGCAAGACTCGAACGAGCATCTGTTTCTTGCCAGTCTCCGGAGGGAGAATGATCTCCTCTTCGACGTGGCGTGGAGTTCGGGGGCGTCCGTCGCGCGCCGGCGGACGGGGTTTCTGGGTCCGACTACTCGACTTCTTGGTTCGGGTTTTCTCTTGGGGCACTGCGCGGACTCGCCGTACCTCCACCGTGTCGCGGCCCACTCGACGGGTTGTGCGCTCCTCGACTTCCTTCTCGCCCACTCCACGACGGACGACTTCGGCCGACTTGCGGCGGAACAACGCCATAAGAACTCGTTTCCTTCCGGTCTTCAATACTCAGAGCGCGAGCGATCAGACCCGGAATTCGACCTCGTTCGAACGGCGATCGTTCGATGCCTTGCCTGCTCCCCTGTCAAATAGTCGGGAAAGAGCGGCAATTCCTATACCCTGCCATCGCGCCGGCCGTTCGAGGGCTTCAGAGGTTCGCCTCGAGACGGTGCCGGAGAGACGCGGAAAAGACCTGAAGATGAGGTCGAGCTCACAGACTCACGACCGCTCGCGGTCGCGTCGCAAGGGTAGCACCTATTCGGCGTTCGCCCTAGCGATCAACCGCCAGCCGGGTTTGCTCCGGCTCATCGGGGTCGTAACAGTTCCGGCACCGAGCCTCGTAAGCGTCGATCGCTCCGAGAACCACCAGGTCGTCAGATTTGATCGTTCGCTGAGTGAAGGCGGCAGGAGCACCACAGCGATGACAGACCGCCAGCATCTTCGTGACGTATTCTGACCGTGCGCACATCGTTGGAATTGGCTCGAACGGGCGGCCGAGGTAGTCGAGATCGAGGCCGGCCACGATCACCTGCTTTCCCGCTTTCGCCAACCGCTCGACCACTTCAACGATCCGATCGTCGAAGAACTGTCCCTCATCGATCCCGATCACTTCCGTGGCATCGTCGATCTTGCGCAAGAGGCTGTAGGAATCGGGAACCGGTTCGGCGACCACCGAAAGGGAGCTATGCGAAACGACCTTACTGTCCGCATAGCGGGTGTCGAGGGCCGGCTTGAACGTCTGCACCGGAATCCGGGCGATCTTCGATCGCGTCACTCTCCGAATCAGCTCTTCGCTCTTGCCGGAGAACATGGGCCCACAAATGACCTCGATCCAGCCCTGATCTCCACGTCGGTACATGGCCAGGCAGCATAGCTGCCTGGCCATGTGCCATCAGCTATCAGCTGACAGCTGATAGCTCGTTTAGTTTCGGGCGAAGCCCGAAACTAAACGATGTACGTCTCCCCCGGTACCGGTGAGCGCCTTCGCCAGATGCTGTTCAGCAGACCCATGGAGAAGGCGAACGTCAGCAAAGAGGACCCCCCGTAACTGAGGAACGGGAGCGGCAATCCGGTGACCGGCATGATCTTCATTGTCATGCCTATGTTGACGAACACCTGAAACATGATCATGGAGCCGATCCCGACTGCCAGCAGACTGCCGAATCGGTCGCGGGCGGTTGCAGCAATGATGAATGTTCGCCAAAGGAGAATGACGAAGGCGGCAATCACGACCGCCGACCCGAAGAAACCAAGTTGCTCGCCGATGGCCGTGAAGATGAAGTCCGTTTCCTGCTCGGGAACGAAATCGAGGTTGGTGAGCGATCCCCCAAACAGACCCTTGCCTGTAAGTTGCCCCGATCCGATGGCCGTCACACTCTGACTCTGCTGGTA
>CBDTUP010000138.1:0-7012 GCA_965363685.1 uncultured bacterium
TTGTCGCCACCGGCCCGGTCGAGGCCCTCACGGAGGTGAGGCCAGAAGACCTCCCCGGCATGGTCGGGCGAAAAGAACACCGGCAGCCATCCGTCGGCTATCTCGGCAGTCAGAGCAACGTTCTTGGGCCCAATCGAGGCCAGATAAATCGGCAGATCGGGACGCGTAGGGCGGCCGATGAGCATCAATTCCTTGCCCAACCCGGTAGCGTCCGCTCCGCGATAGGGAATCTGGTAGTGAACGCCGTCATGGCTGAGTCGTCGTTTCCTCTCCAGGATGCGGCGAACGATCGAGACGTATTCGCGCGTCTTGCCCAGTGGCTTGCCGTAGGGCACTCCATGCCACCCTTCGACCACCTGTGGACCGGAGAGGCCCAGTCCCAGACGCAGCCGTCCACCAGACAACTCATCGAGGGTGTACGCGGTCATAGCGGTCATTGCCGGTGACCTTGCCGGCATCTGGAGCACTGCCGATCCGAGTTGGATCCGACTGGTCCTGGCACCGATCCACGACAACACAGTCACCGCATCAAAGCCCCAGGCCTCTGCAGCCCAGACAGACTCGAAACCGAGACTCTCGGCTTCCACCACTAATTCAGTGGCATCAACGCCCGCATATCCCAGATTCAGTCCCAGTTCCATCAGCGAACCTCCGCATCGAACATGGTACGTTGTGTCCGGGATTGCGGATAGCTGATGGCCGAACAACGAATTGCCCACAGTATTCGCGCCGCAGGCGCAGGACTTCTGCTCGTCCTCTGGATGGAACAGCAGTGGGCAGCTCATCATGACTTCCCTTCCTTTCCCGACCTCGATCCTTCCGGCACGTTCGGAGACCCTCGACTGCCTGAACGATCGATAGCCCTCTTTGGCGACAGCACCATCACGGGCCCAGGCCTCGAGTCGGCCGATGACATCTGGATCAGACAGATGCTGCCTGAGCTGACGCAGCGTTATCGCATCCGGATTGAAAGCTTCGCTTCCGGCGGCGCCCGAGTCGGCGAGGTGCTCTCCAACCAACTTCCCCGGGCTTCGCGCACGTTCGATCTGGCCCTGGTGTCGGCGGGCGCCAACGATGCGCTCCGGGGAATGACCCAGTTCCAGATGCGGAACATCCTCCGTGAGATCTGTACACGACTGCTCCAGATGTCCTCAATGGTGATTCTGGCCGGCGCCGGGGACATCGGGACCGCTCCGCGCTTGCCGTTCCCACTCAGCGCCATTGCAACTTCCCGAGCCCGGGCCACCGACAATGCTCACTCCTTCGCCGCCAGCCACGATGAGAGAATCCTGCACCTTCCGATGTGGGAACTGACCACTCCGGCTTATCGGAACGAGAAAGACATCTTCTCTCCCGACCGCTTCCATCCAAACCGGCGCGGCCACCAGATCTGGGCTGAGGCTGCCATTCCAACAGTGATGGAGGCGCTCGAGGGGGCGTCGCACTCGGCCCCGACAGGGAAGTGACTTCCTCCCTCTAGACTCGCCCGATGCCCGACCGATCGATGCAAGCGCGCGTGCGCAAAAAGCTCACCGGTGTGCTGTTCGGCGGAGTGGGACTGACCAGCACCGGCTTCATTGCGGCAATCACGGTGGCAGGGTTGGCGGCTCAGGACATCACTGGCTCTTCTAGCTTGGCCGGCATCCCGGCTGCCGCTTCCACCATTGGGACCGCTCTAGGTTCGACCATCCTGGTTTCGATAACTGCCCGCTCCGGTCGACGTCCCGTGCTGATCGGCGCGTACCTGATTGCCGGCTCTGCCGCCGCGGTGGGCGTACTGGCTGTGAGCTCTGCCTCGTTCGCTCTGCTGATCGCGGCGATGTTCGCTCTCGGGTTCGGCAATAGTGCCAGTCATCTCACCCGGTACGCGGCTGCCGACCTTCACCAACCGAGTAGACGCACAGCAGCGATCGGGTGGATCGTGTGGGCCAGTACGATCGGATCGGTGGCCGGACCCAATATGTTGCGGGTATCTGCCGACACGGCAGAGGGTGCGGGTCTCGTGCCATTCAGCGGTCCGTATCTGGTCGCCGCCATCGCCTTCGGCGGGGCCGCTGTCTTCTACCTCATCTTCCTCCGTCCGGACCCACTCTGGATGGCCGTGCCCAGAGAGGGAGAGAAGCTTGAATCCTCCCTTCCGATCTCGACTCTCCTCCGACGCCCGCGGGTGCAGGTGGCCGTCGCCTCGATGATCACCAGCCATTTCGTGATGGTTCTGATCATGGCCATGACTCCGATCTTCCTGAGAGATGGCGGTGCGGGTCTCGAGATCGTCGGGATTGTCATCTCTGCCCATACCCTCGGCATGTTTGCTCTCTCTCCAATCACAGGCATGCTGGGCGATCGTTTCGGCCGAGTCCAGGTCGCAGCGGCCGGCATGGTGATCGTGCTGATATCTGTGGCAATGGCCGGCGCCGCACCGCCTGAAGCCACCGGCGTACTCATCGCGGCCCTGTTTCTCCTGGGACTCGGTTGGAACTGGGCCTTTATCGGAGGTAGCGCCATCCTCACCGAAGGTATCGCCATTGGTGAACGGCTTCGCCTGCAGGGAGCGGTTGATGCAACCGTCTGGCTCTCCGGGGCGGCTGCCAGCCTCTCCTCCGGCGTGATTCTGGCCGTCGCCGGCTTCCCGGTCCTCAATGCAATCGGAGCGGCACTACTTGTAATCCCAACTGCAGTGTTCGTTCGCCATCGTGCCGTATTCGCAAGTAGCCGGCCCGCTACGCTCCCCTGATGCTGCGTTTGGCGCTTTCACCGATCCGGACGGTCATAGCCGTCGGCTACGCCCTTCTCGCGACCGGACTGGCGGCGATGACCGTCACCGTGCAGGCATGGCGCGATCCAAAATCGAACGGAATTCAGCGCGTCATCGACTACTGGAGCAAGTCCATCCTTGCCGTCGCCGGTATCTCCCTCACCGTCGAGGGCATCGACAACATCGAAGCCGGCAGAACCTACGTCGTGGTCTCCAATCACCAATCGGCTTTCGATATACCCGCCCAGTTCCAGGCGATTCCGATCCCAATCAGATTCTTCGCCAAGAAGGAACTGTTCGGCATACCGGTATTCGGGACTGCTCTGCGCGCCATCGGAATCGTCGAGGTCGACCGGCAAGCCGGTGCAGCAGTGCATGGCCAGATCAATGCCCACTCGGCCGAAGTGGTCGCGCGCGGGCATTCTGTCCTCGTCTATGCCGAAGGAACCCGATTCCAGGATGGGCCCGTCCATCCCTTCAAGCGGGGTGCCTTCTCCATCGCAATCGAGGCCGGACTGCCAATCCTTCCCGCCATGGTTTACGGCGGTCACCTCGCCTGGCCGCCCAAGAGGCCGATTCTGGGAGGGCCGATGAAGGTTGCCATCGGCCGGCCGATCGAGACAGCGGGATTGACTCGCAAGAACATCGCCGACCTACGAGATCAGACGAAGCAAGCAATCGAAAGAATGGTCGATTCCGCTGTTTAGATCCGCCGGACCCGTTCCGTCTCGAAGTCGGCGGCGTCGGTCAGGCGCTCGAGAAGACTGAGCAGCATGTTCCGCTCTTCAGGATTCAGAACCGACAAGAATCGGCGACTCACCACAGACTGGTAGCCGGGAAGAACGTCCTCCAGGTGCCTCGTGCCTCGATCAGTGATGACTGCATAAGCTCCGCGTTTGTCGCTGGGAACGGATGCTCGATCGACGAGTTGCTGATACTTGAGCCGGTCGACCCGGCGAGTGAGCCCGCTCCGACTGGCGCTGATTGCATCTGCCAACTCGGCCATCCGCATCTGGCCGCCATTCTCATTGAGAGCCACGAGCACCTCGAGGTCACCGAGTGAGACTTCGGTGAGCCCTCCGAGTTCAGATTCAATCCCGGGAACAATGGCAGCCTGCGCTGCGAGAAATGCGCGCCACAGCCGGAGTTCTTCGGGTTTGATCTGGTACACACCACCCCCTGGTCATGGCTCTATTGGGTGATTCTAGAGAACTTGCTACTCAAGGGCGTCAATCGTAGATACCGACCACATATGTTGCACCATCTCTCACCTCGCACAAGAGGGCAGCTGCGGAAGTGACCACCTGATATCGATCGACCGATTGCTCACCCTGCCACCATCGTCCGGTAAGTTTCCATGGTCCTGCCCATGCAGTCACGACCTCCCACCTGCTACGTAGACGCACCCGGGCAGGCATTCCGGCATCCCACTCAACCTCGAGTGGTTGTGGCTCGGACGGGATCAACGCCGGGGAAGGCGAAGGTGTACGCCCGGGCCACGGTGCTGCTCGACTTCTTTCCTGAGCAGGTGGATCCTCCCCCCATCTGAACCATGCCAACTGTTCAGTCGGACGCCTTCCACCCTGCAACTGTGCCTGGATGACGGCGTCGGGCCCCACCAAAGTCTGTACCCGGTGGAGAGCCCTTGCAGCTTCAACTTGCGAAGTTGTGTCTTCTTCGAGTGACAATTGGCGGCCGGCATCGGACAGATCGGCGGGTTGCAGCCGCAATCTCACTATTCCTCCGGGCACACCAATCGTCTCTATCCATGCCCGCAATTGCCACCAGACCCGTTCCGCCAACGCGTGTTCGGTGAGAGCTTCGGCACTTCTCCATACCCTTACTCTCTCTGTGCCATCGACCGCCCAGGCTGTTACTTCAACCCGGTAGGGAGCAGCACCGAGTTCATTGAGCGACGACACCAGCCGCCCGGCAAGAGCTCTGGCTGCAAATCCAACCTGGTCGAGCGACTCGAGTGGCTCCTCATACCGCCGTTCAACGGCGAGATCATCGGGTATCGCTCTGGGTGCCACCATCCGCTCTTCCCCACTGGCCAGTCGGTGCGCGGCGAGTCCCGAAGCGCCAAACCGTGAGGCCATTGCTTCTCTCGGTAGATGAGACAACTCACCGAGCGTCCGAATCCCCAACCAGCGGAAGGTGGCTACAAGATCCTCGTTGGGCAGGACATCAACAGGGAGGCCGGCCAAAAAGACTGCGTCGTCTTCGACCGATAGAGGAGCATCAACCGCAAGCGCGGCGGCTCTTCTGGCTGCAAACGGTCCACGAGCAATACCCAGCTTGGCCCCCGGCCACTGCTCGAGGGTATCTACGAGCTTCTCGATCAGCGGTGTCTCACCACCGTAATAGCGGAGAGCTCCCTGGATCGGCACGTAAACCAGGCCGGGCTCGACCACCTCGACTTTTGGTACGAGGTCCTCGATAGCTACAACTACCGATTCGAAATCGCTGGTCTCGGCGCCGAGATCGCGTTCGAGCACAACAGCTCCCGGGAACAAACCCTCTGCCTCTCTTCGAGGCATGCCGGCGATGATCCCGGCACATCTTGCCTCGACATTGGCCGTGACGACTCGAAACCCACCGGAACCCGACTCGACTACGAAACATGGGCTATCCGGCGGCGCGTCCTGCCGACGGAGCGACCATTCCGGCCACCACACGCATAGCGTTCTCCCCATCGTCCTCCACCTCTAAAACCCGTTCGGTACCCCTCACTGCCTTGCCCCAGGCACGTATTTGTAGATTTCTCCGTCCCAGACGACCGTGGCCGGACTTCGCTCCATCCCATACGACACGTTCGGACTGCAAAGTGAGATGTGAAATGCCGGAGGGCAAACGGCTGTCGAGTGGGCGAAGTAAGAGCGTTCCCCGCCTGGCCCTAGCAAGCGCCGACAGTCGCCGCAGATGGGCATCAGATATGCCAGTTGGTACCTCTGCATACACGGCCTGGAGACCTTCTAGTAGCGCAGCTACTACTTGCGACCACTGCTGCCGATCTTGAGTACGAACCACCACCAGGCGCTCAAGACGAATACCAACCTCAAATGCCGCCAGCGGAGATATCCATCCGCGGACATCCACGACTGCGACAGGGGCACGTTGCGAAGCTTCAACCAGCATCGAGAGTCCAACTCTCGTCAGACCACCTCCGGATGCGCCGAGCAGTCCGATGGTTCGGCCCGGCTCCGCCCGGAGATCCCAATCGGTATCTCCGGGCTGTGCCGTCATCCGCCCCGTCGCTGCATTCTCCACCCGCGTCGTCCTCGGAAAGGACTCTGCATTGTATCGAACATATGTTCGATCAGCAAGCGGGAACCTGGAGGTTTATGGTGGGCGTCATATCCCCAAGGAGGGATTGATCAAATGCGGAAACTCATGATCACGCTCATGGTTCTAACGTTGCTGCTTGGTGCGTGCAGTACCGAGAGAGGCGCCACATTCACCGATATCGGCGAAAGTCTCGGAGATAGCGGTGGTTCCGACGATGGAGCCGACTTCGCGCCGGAAGAGGCAGACCGATCTGCGGGCGAGCCACTCGCCTTCGAGCGAGATGTCCTGGCCAACCGGAAGATCATCCAGGAAGCTTTCCTCGAACTCACCGATGATGACACAGAGGGTCTCTTCAACCGCATAACAACTCTGGTTGAGCAGGCCGGAGGGTTCGTATCTTCGGCAGAGCTGACCAGGTCTGGAGATGAGAACCGCGGCCCGTTTGTAGATATGACCATCCGGATTCCGGCAAGCGTTATGTCCTCCACGCTCTCCGCAATCGAGAATATCGCCGATGAGGTGACCACCAAGCGGATCGGCAGTCAGGACGTAACGGAAGAGTATGCCGACATCGAAGCCCAACTCCGCAATCTCACCGCACTCGAAGATGAGCTGCTCATAATTCTCAGTGAGGTCCGCGAGAAGTCGAGTTCGGACGCCAACGAATTGCTCAATGTGTTCGAGCGTATCCGCCAGGTTCGGGATGAGATCGAGCGGCTCGAGGGGCGGCAACGCCTCTTCGACGACCTCATCGACCTGGCCACCGTCAACATCTCCTTGTTCCCGGAGGGAACGGAACCTCCGATCGTCGACGAAGGCTGGCAGCCGGGCAATGTCGTCCGCGATGCCCTCCGTGCCACCGTCGACGCCTTCCAGTCCATAGTCGACGGGCTCATCTGGGTGGTGCTGGGAGTTCTGCCGGTGCTGCTCGTCATCGTCATGTTCGGGCAGGCGAAGTTCACGCCGACC
>CBDTUP010000139.1:0-7007 GCA_965363685.1 uncultured bacterium
GCCGCCGTAGTTGACTGCGTCCCCGAGACTCACATCGTCCGTGCAGCCACCTAGCGCGAAGTAGCCGGAAAACATTTCCGTGGGAAGCAAACCCGTGGCCACCCATGCGCCAGGACTGTTTCTCCAATATCCGGGCGTGCAGCCTTGCCCTACCGGACTCGTGGTGGCCGCCAGCGCAGGGCTCATGCCAACGATCTGGACCGCAGGCGTGGTCCAGGCCATGGCGACGCCACCGAGAATTGCGCCCTTCTTGAGGGCTTCCCTTCTAGTCAGACCCTCTTCATGAACTTCGTGATCGCTCACATCGCCTCCCAACGAACAGGCCGTTCGTACGGCCTACCGGCTCTTCCACCACGCACGGTAGTTGACAGCGCCGTTCATCTCCATACGTCAATCGACGTAATCCACGCCTATGATTGCCGCATGGCTGGGAGCTTGAAGGTGGGTCCGCCTGCCGCGCACATCATTGAAACGGAGATCGACGACGATCTGAGTCTGTACGACGCCCGCGCAGAGCGCGTGGTCGTTCTCAATACCACTGCGAGCGATATCTGGCGCCTTGCAGACGGCGAGCATACGCTCGACGAGATCGTGGACCTGCTGGCTGGAGCCTATTCAGCCGCGCCGGAGACCATCCGACTCGACATCGAGCAAGTGGTCGCCTCGTTTCTGGACGACGGCCTACTGCAAAGCGCATGAGGATTCGGCCTAGGCCCGGGTGACGAGATGATCTAACCGACCTCGTGTGGGCCGGCCAGCAATGGTATGAGATCCTCGGTCGGCGTTACCGGGTGGCATCCCAGGATCTTGCGCTGCTCGATCAGCTCAACCGCGCACTCGAAGCATTCGCCGTTTCCGGTCGCGGAGCCCGCATGGCGGACACATACTGCGTAGCCGCCGGCGATGAACTCCACACATTCCGGGATTGCATCGAACTCCCGAGCGGCCCGACGACTCAACACGCGCTCTCAACCCTTCTGGCCGATCTGAACCAGCGGGCGGTAGCCGCGTATGGTGGATTCTCGGTCCACTCCGGAGTCGCCCGGCACAAGAATCGAATCCTGGCAATTCCGGTTGAGTCGGGTGGCGGCAAGAGCACACTGACGGCTGCCCTAGTGCTGGCAGGGTTCTCGTACCTCTCGGATGAGGGCCTGTGCGTCGAATACGACACCGGCATTGTCACTCCGTATCCGAAACCGATCAGCCTTGCCCCCTGGAGCCGATCAGCGCTTGGACTCGGCGATAGGAGCACAAACGGTTCAGTGTTTGAGGTCGCCTATTCAATGAGCGAACTCGGTGGCAGGTTGGGAGAACCCGGACCACTGACCGACATCATGTTTCCAACCTACAGCGAACACCTGGAGCCGGAGATCCGACCGATTGCCCGCTCCGCTGCACAGGCCCGCTTGCTCAAGCTCTCGTTCAATCACTACAAGCATCCCGAGAAGGCATTTCGCCTTTCTTCAGACCTAGTTCGCTCGGCCGATTGTTCCGAGTTCACCTATTCGGATCCGCTGAAGGCGGCCAGGTTCCTCAAGGACCACCTCTCGAGCTAGGTACGCTCAGATCCGATCGTCATTGCACGCCCGCCTTGGATCTGCGAAGAAGCTGGGACGCTCACTTCACTGCACGCAGAATTCGTTTCCTTCGGGATCCAGCATGACTATCCAGAATCCGCCTTGCTCTTCATACGATCTCTGCATCACGGCGCCGGCTTCCACCAGCACCGTCGCCAACTCCTCGACTTTCGCCCGCTTGTCTTCATCTGAAGGACCGGTCGAAGCATTGACATCGAGATGAACCCTGTTCTTGGCCGCTTTGCCCTCGGGCACCCGCTGGAAGAAGATGCGAGGGCCGTCCCCGGTTGGGTCAACGAGCGCACGCGCGTCGTTCCAATTCTCCTCGGGGATCTCCATACTTCTTGCCCAATCGTCCCAGGACTCAAAATCCGCCGGTGGGGACTGAATCACATAGCCGAGAGCAAGCGCCCAGAACTCCGCCAGTCGGGCGGGGTCGTTGGCGTCAAACGTGACCTGGAAACTAGCCGCCGTCGTCGACCCCTCTCTCAACTGTGAAGCCGATTTTGGCCAGCAGCCTCAGGAGTGCCGAGGCGGGATCCTTGAAATTGGCCGAGCGGAGGACATCGTCGAAATCGGTCATGAAGTCCGTCATTTGCTCCACGATATGCGAGAGCGAAATCGTGTGGAGGTCGAGATGCGGACTCCGCCCAAATGCCACCAGCCGGGTTCGCACCGTTCCCCCATGCCGACTTGGTGATACGGCAATCCCTTCTCGAGCCACTTCATCGACAATCGCTCCGATCTCGGAGCCGTAGATCCATTCCAACCTGCCCATCACTGTGTGCAGCACCTGATGAGCAGTCAGCCCGGGATTGAACACTGCCTCACCCTGCTTCACCTCGCCAATGATGACATCGACCTGGTCCGGTTCGAGGCGAAGAGCCGAATCGTGGATGAGCAGCATGCGCCCATCCTCAACATCGTGGGAATCAGCCGCCAAAACATCCCCGGGAAAACGGAGTCCGACAATGTCAACATCGGTAAGGGTTCGGTACGACCCGTCACTCCCCTTCTTCTGTATCTCGAACTCGCTGAGCGTCAGGTAACCATTCAGCCTCAGGTATGACTCGACGAGATTGACTGCGACATCCATGTCCACATTCTGGCCTATCGGCGAGGGATAGGACGACCAGCTCATGTACACAGGGTGACCTCCGTGCCACCCTGTGTAACGCGGAGGCGGTTGGTGCGACTTAGCTTTGGACCGTCAAGGAGGATGCTGGTGCTGGAAGGCATGCTGGAGAGAATGTGGGAGCGGGACGAGGCGCTTGCGAAACACGGATTCCGCGTCGCCACCTTCGCCACTTCCTTGGCCCAGCATCTCGATTCCAGCCCCGAGATGATCGACAGGCTGCGCATTGCAGCCATCATCCACGATATCGGCAAACTCCGGTTGGATCCCCGCATCATCGCCAAACCTGGTCCTCTCGACGAGGCCGAGTGGACGGAGATGCGGAAGCACCCAGAACACGGATTCGCAATGGTTCACGACTACGTGCACCCCGACATAGGTGGAGTACTGCTTGCCCATCACGAACGGTACGACGGCGGCGGATACCCCTTCCGCAAGGCCGGCACCGACATCCCCCGCGGTGCACGAATCCTGCTTGTTGCAGATGCCTTCGATGCCATGACGAGCGACCGGCCGTATCAGCCTTCGATGCCGGTTGAGACGGCACTCCGAGAACTGGCCGACAACTCCGGATCACAATTCGATCCCCTGGTCGTTGAAGCGATGCTCGACCTGGCCGGCGGTGGATCGCTCCGCTCCCGGACCGTGGTAACCCTGAGCTCCTAGCACCCACAATCTCCGGATTAGTCCGTATTCGGCGTAGGCTGAAAAGGTAGCAACCACCCTTCGGAGACACCATGGTCAAACGCCCCCTTCTTCTGATCGCAGTCGCACTAGGCCTTCTGCTGGCTGCCTGCGGGTCGGGATCCGATCAAGCAACCACCACGTCGGCGGCTGCCGAGCCGGACACCACCGTCGCAGTCGACGGTGACCAGACCACTACCACGCCACCAGAGCAGGCAACTACGACCACGGAGGACGAGGTTGCTTCGACCGGCTCCGGGATTCCTGCTGCGCTGGCTGCCGCTCTATCGAATACGGCCGAAGTGAACTCTGGCCGAATGGAAGGATCGTTCGAGATCATCGGGGCCGAGGGAGTACCCGGAGGCACGTCGATGAGCCTCCCCTTCGCCGGAGCGTTCGACAACGACGCCGGGATCTTCTCCTTCAGCATGGATATGACCGCAGTGGCCGGCGAACTCGGCGGTGAAATCCCACCGGAAATGGCCGACATGTTCGGAAACCTGGAAGTGATTCAGGTCGGAGAAACGACCTATATGAGTTGGCCGTTCTTCTCCTTCCTCGGCGTCCAGACACCGTGGGTATCAATGCCGACAGAAGACACAGACTCGTCTCCGACCGCAGGTTTCGGCGGCGCCACTCCCGGGAATCCGGCCGACTTCCTCTCCTACTTCGAGAACACCAACGCCACGATTGAAGAAATCGGCAAGGAATCCGTTCGCGGGGTCGACACCACCCACTATCTCGCCATCTTCGATACTGAGACGCTTCTAGCCGACGCCACACCGGAGGAACGTGCCGAAATCGAAGCGCAAGGTCCCATCCCGCTCGAAGAGATGCCGATGGACATCTGGATCGGAGACGATGGTCTGGTCTACCGGTACGTCATCGACATCTCCGGCGACACCGTCGACGCAGACCCCGGAGAAGGATTCGAACGAATGGTGATGACGTTCGAGATGTACGACTGGGGTGGTGACATCGATATCGAGATTCCGCCGGCCGATCAGATCACCGATAGCTCTGAGTTGGAAGCTCTGTTCGGCCCCTAGCCGAGCAATCCGAGAGTGCCGTCGGCCGCGAGCTGCACAGCCAAAGCGGCCAGGACGATGCCGAGGACCCGCGTGACGACGTTGATACCTGTCTTGCCGAGCACGTCGGTAAGGCGTCCGGCGATGCGCAACGATATGTAGGACATGAGCAAGACGACCACCAGGGCACCGAACAAAATACCGAGATACGCCGGCCTTCCCTCCGCCTGAGTAGTCAACACGAGCACGCTGGCGAACGCCCCCGGTCCCGCAATGAGCGGAATCGCCAGTGGGAACACCGACACGTCCTCTCGCTCATGTGCTTCTCGGGCTTCTTCCGGAGTCTGACGCTTGCGTTGCCCGAGTGCCATGTTCCAGGCGATACCGAACAGGAGTATCCCGCCGGCCACGCGGAGGGCGTCGAGACTCACACCCAGATAGCCCAAGAGCGGCCCGCCCGCGGCGGCGAAGAAGATGAGCGTTGCCCCTGCCACTGCAATGGCCTTTCGGGCGACTCGGCCTACGTCTTCTCCTGGGTGGTCTCCCATGAGCGCCACAAACACCGGGGCAAGCCCCGGCGGGTCCATGATGACCAAAAACGTCAGTAGTGATGTAAGGGCGAACTCGAGCACAGCGGCGGCACAGTAACTGAATAGATTCGGCGGTCAAGAAGGAAACGCCTTGCGTGGATTCAGTTCGCCGCGGCAGACTCGGGGATCGACTCGGATACCAACCCGCGCCTGATCAGGCCCGCCGTAATCGTGATGTGGGCGAGGTAGTAGGTCGGGAGTATCAGCTCATTGAACGTCGAGAAATCGAGGAACTCATTGAACGCTATAAACGTGTCCGAGGCGACGATCAGGGCAATTCCGAATACATAGGCACGCTTGGGCCAGGTCGAGATGCGAAGACCGAAGGCTGCTGCCAAGACCAGGCACGAAATCAGTAGATAGACCAGCACTGCGATTGACAACACCCCATCGTCGATAGCTGGTCGCAACGACACGAGATAGAACGGGATGTATCCGGCATACAGGATGACCAGGGCGATCCGATGGATAGAGCCGTTCGCCAGAGGAAATCCGAGATACCCGAGGTGAGCAAAGAAGAATCCTGCAATGCCGTAGACAAACAACATCTCATCGTCGCCTTTGTTGGACAGGAAGGCGTCGCCGACTATCGAAAACGCGAAAGCTCCGACCACCCACCAGAAGTCGCGCACCCGGCTTTCATACCGTCGGTGGAACACCACGAGAATCAGGGCACAGGTTCCAGGTACCCCTAACTTCGCCGGAAGGAAATCTGTCGTATAACCGATCACACCGAGAACGGCTGGAATCGATAGCAGCGAGTAGTAGCTCATTGCACCTCCCGCCCAATCAGAAACGGTACCACCCAGGATTTCCTGTCAATGCAGAATATCGAAACCGATACCCCCGATTGACAGGAATCGCCGCTCTTGTTTCCTGTCAATGCGATGCCTCGGAAACAGGGTGCCGCATTGACAGGAAAAAGGGTCCTTCGGGGTGGCTAAGTTGGCGGTGTGCTGGATCAGTTCTCGCCTGCAACCCGATCGTGGTTCGAGGCATCGTTCGCCGAGCCCACGGAGGCACAACGCGAAGGATGGCCGGCGATCGCGGCCGGGCGGCACACGCTGATCCACGCACCCACCGGCTCCGGCAAGACTCTGGCCGCCTTCCTATGGACGATCGACCAACTCCTGAACGAACCCGTTCCACCACCACAGGAACGCTGCCGCGTCCTCTACATCTCGCCGCTGAAGGCGCTGGCCTACGACATAGAACGCAACCTACGCGCCCCACTTGTTGGAATCCGAAACACCGGGCAGCGCCTAGGACTCGATAGCCTGCCGGACCTCACCACGTTCATACGCACCGGAGACACCCCTGCGGATGAGCGTCGGCGCATGCAGCGAACTCCTCCGGACATCCTGATAACAACGCCTGAATCGTTCTACCTCCTTCTCACCTCACAGGCGCGCGCGGTACTCCGCTCCATCCGTTGGGTGATAGTCGACGAAGTCCATGCCGTGGCCGCCACCAAGCGCGGGACACATCTTGCTCTGTCGCTCGAACGGCTCGAGGAGCTCACGTCCGAGCCACCCCAACGAATCGGACTCTCCGCTACCCAGCGACCACTGGAAGTCATCGGGTCGTTTCTAGGCGGCGGTACCGTCGAACCCGACGGTAGGTGGACGGGCCGTGCTGTGCACCTGGTTGATGTCCCCGGCGACAAGGAACTCGACCTGGAACTGGTGGTTCCGGTCGAGGACATGACCTCCGTCACGCCCCGACCTCCCGTTACAGCAGGTATCTATGATGCCCCTCCGGCGACGCCACCGGCCGGATCATCGGTCTGGACGGCCATCTATCCCACCCTGCTCGACCATATTCGCAACCACCGTTCGACGATCGTATTCGCCAACAGCCGGCGACTCGCCGAGCGAATCTGCGACGAACTCAACCGGCTCGCAGGTGAGGAAGTGGCCCGTGCCCACCACGGCTCGGTCTCCCGCGAGCAGCGGTTCGAGATCGAGGAGCGACTCAAACGCGGCACCCTTCC
>CBDTUP010000140.1:0-6903 GCA_965363685.1 uncultured bacterium
TCGAATACGCCTTCGCCAATTTCGAGGACGGAGACGTCGAACGTTCCACCGCCGAGGTCGTACACGAGAATGGTGTGGTCGTGCTCCTTGTCGAGGCCGTAGGCGAGGGAGGATGCCGTCGGTTCGTTGATGATTCGGAGGACGTTGAGTCCGGCGATCTCGCCGGCTTCCTTCGTGGCCTGGCGCTGAGCGTCATCGAAGTAGGCGGGCACCGTAATGACGGCTTCAGTGACCGGCTCACCGAGGAACGCCTCGGCATCACGCTTCATCTTCATGAGAATGCGGGCGGAGATCTCCTGCGCGGTCAGTTTCTTGCCATCGATTTCGATCGACCAGCTCTTGTCGCCCATGTGACGTTTGACCGACCGGATGGTCCTGTCGGGGTTGGTGATTGCCTGCCGTTTGGCGACCTCACCAACCAGTACCTCGTCGTCTTTGAAGGCGACCACCGAGGGAGTGGTGCGTCCGCCCTCTGCGTTGGGGACGATTGTGGGTTCCCCGCCCTCCAGGACGGAGATCACGCTATTGGTCGTGCCGAGGTCGATTCCGACTGCCTTGGCCATGTGCTGCTCCTTGGTTATCTACAAATCTATGGGTTCTCAGTGATTCTGTACAGTATAACCTGAGTCGACCCTTGTCATATTTCCTCTTTTTTCGATTTCGCGATCCCGGATCGGCTTAGCATGTGTGAAGTGAATCGATTCAAGGGGATGGAGGAGAACAGAAGTGCGGATTGATGGAATAGACGTTGTGTTCTTCTGGGTCGACGATCTGGACACCTCGGTGGCTTGGTACACGGAGGTGCTCGGGCTCAACGCCGGCCCGAGATACGGAGATTGGCAGGAGTTCGCCGTTGATGGGGGTACTCGATTCGCATTGCATGGTGGCCGCTTGGCTGGGGGGCCGGCGACAGCCGCAGTCGCTTTCAATACTCCGGATCTTCGAGCGGCCATCGATGAGTTGGCCGGTCGGGGAGCCGTCCCGATCGACGAGGTCACGGATACCGGCGCGGCGCTATTCGTGACCTTCTCCGATCCAGACGGCAACCATGTGCAGTTGCTCGAGCGAAGGGCTTGACTTCCGTCGAGTGTGACGGGAGATCCAAAGACCTGAGCCGAATGCCTCTGGCGTGAACCCCTATCGGGCTCGACCATGGGGGAGTGCTCGAAGTCTCGGGAGTGACGAAACGATTTGGAGAGCTGATCGCCCTCGATGGATGCTCGCTGGCATTGGAGCGCGGCAACATCCTCGGCTTTCTGGGCCCGAACGGAGCGGGCAAGACCACCACGATGCGGATCATCCTCGGCTTGATCGACCCTGATGAAGGCGAGGTGGGCTGGGACGGCAGGCCGATCGATCGAGTGACCCGACTCAGAATCGGCTACATGCCCGAGGAGCGAGGTCTGTATCCGCGGATGCCGCTGCATGAGCAGTTGGTCTATCACGGACGGCTACACGGGATGGCCAAGCCGGCGGCGAACGACGAAGCTACCCGACTGCTCGAGATGCTCGGGCTCGCCGACCGTACGGATTCCAGAATCGAGGAGCTATCGCACGGGAATCAACAACGTGCTCAACTCTCCGTGGCGCTCATGCACGACCCCGATCTGCTGGTACTCGACGAACCATTTGCCGGCCTGGACCCGATCGGTGTCGCCGCACTCTCCGCGGTCCTGGCGGAGCGGGCGACCTCCGGTGCGGCCGTGCTCTTTTCCAGTCATCAACTCGATCTTGTGGAGGACATGTGCCGCGAGGTGGTGATCGTCAGCGAAGGCTCGGTGGTACTTGCAGGAGGTGTCGATGAGCTGAGGCAGTCGTCGCCGCGGCGGTACCTCCATCTCGTCCTCGAGGACTGTCGGGACGATTGGACCGCCGGACTGGAGGGTGTTGAACTGGTCCAACGGAAGGGTGATCGGTTCCGGTTGCTGGTTGACGACGAGACACGGGTGTCCGATGTGGCTGCGTCGGCCGAGAGCGCCGGCGGCCTGCGGGAGGTCAGCTTCACCCCGCCGGACCTGTCAGAAGTCTTCCGTGAGTCGATCGGGATGCACGATGCCTAGATGGAAGACGCTCTGGCTGATCGGCACACGGGAGTGGCGTTCACGGCGCAAGGCTTTCGCCATTTCTACGTCGATCCTGGTCACGGTCGTTTCGGGCGGCCTGGTAGCCATCGGATTGGCCTCGGGTGGCTCGGACGGTCCGGTCACCTATCGGGTCGGGACTGTCGGCCCCAGCGTGGCAGTGGAATCTTTGATCAACACCTACGCGCCGCCGGGATTTCGTGCCGAAGTCACAGTCTTCTCTTCAGTGGAAGAGATCGAACGACGGATGGAAGACGGCGAACTGGAGTTTGGGATTGCCAGTGAGTCTGAGGTGCTTTCGTACCCCGGCCGCTCGAAAGCGATGCTGCAGGCGATCTCGGCCGCATTGTCTGATCGGCAGGTGCGCAAGCACGCCGAGGAACTGGGCGTGTCGCCGGCCGACCTGAATGCGATGCTCGACACCGAGGTGACGGTTCGCGAAGTCGTCGAGCCGTCCGAATCATTCTCGGCAGATTCGGCACTGGCGGCCGCCAGCCTCTTCTTCACATTCATGGGGATCCTCGCCTACGGGCAGTGGGTGGCGTTTGGCGTGGTTGAGGAGAAGGCGGGACGGGTGGTGGAAGTGGTTCTTTCAGCGGTAACACCACGACAGTTGTTGACGGCCAAGGTGATTTCGATCGGCCTGCTGGGGCTCAGCCAGCTACTGATCGTCGGTTTCCTGGTGCTGCTGCTCGGTGGTCTGATCGGCATTGTTGATCTCCCGGACGCGACGGGGGGAGCCTTCGTCATCATCATCGGATGGTTTCTGCTCGGCTATGCCTTCTACGCAGCCGGTTACGCAGCTTCGGGAGCCTTGGTCCGTTCGGCCCAGGATTCCTCCGACGCGGTGGGTGGCTTCAATCTCCTGCTGATGATCGGCTATTTCACCGCGGTTTCGTCGTTGATCGCCGAGCGGGACAATCTCGCCGTGCAGATTGCCTCATTCGTTCCGATAACCGCACCGCTGACAATGCCGATGCGGATGGTGCGAGGGGATGTGTCCTGGTGGGAAGGCGGCCTCGCGGTCGGAATCATGTTGATCGCTACGTACGGCATGGTCCGCCTCGGGGCCCTGGTGTTCCGTCGGGGCATCATCCGCGTCGGTACAAAACTCAAATGGCGTGAGATCCTCCGCCGCCAGGGCACCTGACCAGAGGTCGGTTTCAGTTGGGGACGGCGTTGCGGACCGTGAAGTTGCGCATGAGCGGGTCCACGGCGGTCAGGGTTCCCGAGAACGTGAGCGAGTCGCCCCGCTGAGGAACCGGTCCGGAGGCGGGGAGCTCGACCACCGCGTCGACTTCGGTGCTCCCGAACAAGTCGTGCTCGAGCGAAGCCACCGTGACCACGGCCTTGACGCCGGGGCCACGGCCGAAGTCGTGGTCGGTCTCGTACGCGCGTGCGCTCTTCACCGTGCCCGACCAGTGAACTTGGCCACCCGCGTAGTTGGCTACGAACTTGTCGCGGACGGCGAAGCTCAACTGGCGACCACCGAAAAGGTCCTGCGTTGCCGCGGTGGCGTCGATGGACTCGCCGGGAACGACCTGCGTGCTCGCCTTGGATTCCAGCGACCGTTTCCATCCCGCAACCTCGGGATCGGCCGGCGCCAAGACACCGAGTTCGTCGACCCGATTGCCTATCTCACCCTCCCGGCCCGCGGCCGAGAGCGTGTCGATCTCGTCCAAGCGGTAGTCGATGTTCTCCGGGTGGGAATCGATCGCCTCGCGCATGCGGCGAAGCGCCTCCGTCAGGTCTCCCTCTGCACGGGCGGTGGTGGCGTTATCGAGCTTCTCGGTCGGGTCACTCAGAATCTGCGCTACTCCGACGAGGCGCCTCACTGTGGAGACCAGTACCTCCGGATCACGGATCATCTTCCGCACGTCAACTCGGACAGAGGTGTCCGTCACTTTCATGGTCGGGTAGGTGGCGAGCAGTCGGCTGAGCGTGGTTCGACGTTGTCCGGATAGGAACACTGCCAACCGGTGAGGATCAGAAGCCTTCACGACGAACGCATCGTCAAACGCCGGGTCCCCGATCTCAACGTCTTGCATGCCGACCATGCGTCTGAAGAACCCGCCCACCTTCGTTTGTCGAGAGAGCTCCAGCCCCAATCCGATAGATGGATACGTGACGTCGAATCTGGTGAAGCGCTGCTGATTGTTACCACTACTGCTCTGGAACGTGTGGACCGAGACCACCTGGTCGGAGACAAGTCCGTTGAGTCGGGGAAGCGAGAAGATGCTGCCGGGGTTGATGTCGACTCCGAGGGCATCGGCAGCCTTCGTCCAATGGGCGATCGTTGTGCGATGAGTGACTACCGCCAAGCCGATGGCCATTGTCACACCGATGAGGATGAGGAAAACGATCACGCCGGGCATTTTCGGAGTCTACGCCGTAGCTCGAGCCGCCCAATCAGCCGACGTGAGGCGATAGAGCACGTGCCGACGGAGGGGACTATCGACGCCAAGGCCTGGATGATCGAAGTCGTCTTGCGAATCGTGTGTCATCCCCAGGCGTTTCATGACCGCGACAGAGGCTTTGTTGGCTGGGATGGTGAATGACACGATTTGCTCGAGTGCGGCCCGCTCGAAGCCGAACGTGATCGCTGCGCGGGCTGCTTCCGTCGCATACCCGTTGCCCCAGGTTTCCCTGCTCAGTCGCCAGCCAACTTCTATTGCAGGGGTGAAGTGCGCCTCGAACCCCACCGGCCACAACCCGGTGAATCCGATGAAGTCGCTCACGCCGGGCACCTCAACGGCCCACAAACCGAATCCCCACAGCGAAAAGCCATCTTCGATGCGGTCGACGAGCCCATCCGACGCCTCCCGCGTCAATGGCTCTACGAAGTGTCGCATCACCTCGGGGTCGGCGTTCATCCGTGCGAATGCATTCCTGTCTGATTCACGCCAGCGTCGGAGCAGCAGGCGCTCAGATCGGATCTCCATCGCAACAGCGTAGATGGTCGACAGGCCTTACACCCACAAACGAAGAGGGCCCCGCCGGGTGGCGGGGCCCTCACTTGGCAGCGGGAGTTGGGGAGGGTGGGGAAGGGGGAGCATCCCGCTCCAAGACTTGGTCAGGCCGCGTACGAGAGTGCTTCCTCCAACTGTTCACGAGTCTCTGCGTCAAAGGTCGTGTGGAGGATCCGACCGTCGAACCTGCGCAACTCGTGGACCAGGTGGGTTGGATAGGCGTCCTTCACGAGGAAGAATGCCGCCGCGTCTCCGTGGCGGAGACCCTGACCGAGTTCTTTCATCTGTTGGTCTGGGATTCCGATGTCTTTACGCCAGGCCCAGAGGGCGCCGAGGGCTGCTCCAACCAATGCCGCCGGCAACGCGTATCCGAACAGCAGCCCGGCGAGCAGACCCCACCAGCTTCCGGTCAGTGCGCCCTGGGACGGGTTGGTGTCCCGGGTCTGGAGGATGCGCACCTTGCGGTTGTTCGTGACAATTGCGGCATCCTCCAGGGAAAGTGATTTCCTCTTCTGCAGGCGAAGGAATGCGAGCAGCACTTCTTTTGCCTTGAGTTCATCGTCGAACTCGAGGGCGAATACGTTGGAGTGGGCGGTGTTGTTCATGTCGGTCCTTTCAACATCCCGTTTCTTGTCATTGGTTCAATCTTGTCGGGTCTTTGTCAAAGATCTGTGAAGGAATGCTGAGACCCTTATGAGAAGTTTTCGGCGCCTACCATCTGGCGGATGATCGATCTTGATGCGGTTCGTGCCGACACGCCTGGATGCGGACACGTCCTTCATCTCAACAACGCCGGTGCATCGCTACCGCCTCTTCCTGTCGTCAATGCTCAGATCGACTACTTGACCCGGGAGGCGCTCACGGGTGGCTACGAGATGCAGGCGCAGCGCGCCGAGCAGATCTCGAACGTGTACGGGTCCATCGCCCAGTTGCTCGGGTGTGATCCGGAGGAGATAGCTTTGCAGAGCAGCGCTACGGATGCCTGGAACGCGGCCTTCTCTTCCCTCGACTTCGAGCCGGGTGACCGCATCCTGACATCGGAAGCGGAGTACGCCAGCAACGTCATCAATTTCGTCAAGGCAGCGCAGAAGTACGGGGTAGTTGCTGAGGTGGTTCCGTCAACTCCAGAGGGGGAGCTGTCGACGGACGCTCTCCGTTCGATGATCGACGAGCGAACCAAGCTCATCGCCATCAGCCACATTCCCACCAACGGAGGGTTGGTGAATCCGGCTGAAGAGATCGGCCGCGTCGCCAAGGCTGCGGGTGTTACCTACCTGCTGGATGCCTGCCAGTCGGTAGGGCACCTGGAGATCGATGTTGATGAGTTGGGTTGTGATCTGTTGACGGCTACCGGCCGGAAATACCTGCGCGGTCCTAGGGGGACCGGGTTTCTGTATGTTCGCAACGGATGGGACGGCGAACCAGCCGCTCTCGACCTTCATTCGGCTAGGTGGACCGGACCGGATTCCTACGAAGTCCAGCGGGGAGCCCGGAGGTTCGAGACCTGGGAGTTTGGCTGGTCGTCGCTGGCCGGCCTGGGCGCGGCCGCCGACTACGCGCTGGACCTCGGCCTCGCCGATATCGAGAGCCGGGTGGTCGAGCTGGCCGCCCGGCTGCGGGGGATCCTCGCGGAGATACCCGGCGTAACCGCAACGGATATCGGCGCCCGTCTCTGTGGCATCGTCACCTTCACCGCCTCCGGCCTCGAAGCTGAGGAGCTCGTCGGGAAGATGAGGGCCGAGCAGATCAACTTGTCGGTGTCGACTCCCGACTCGACGCCCATTGATGCAGCTCGGCGAGGGTTGCCTGATCTCGTTCGGGCTTCGGTGCACTACTTCAACACCGATGATGAG
>CBDTUP010000141.1:0-6862 GCA_965363685.1 uncultured bacterium
CAGATCATCCGACAGCGGCTTGCCGTTCAGGAGGTGTTCGATCTCGTGGGCTCTAGACGGCACCGGGCCGACCGCGCCGTAGGCGACCTTGTAGGTATCGTCTCTCGTGACCAGGATCGTGACTCCCGCTTGGGACAGATCCTCTCCCTCGTACCGTTGGAGTTTGAGGTAGATGGCGCCGTGTGGGTCTGCGGGTAGGGGGATCGAGATGCCGGTGACGATCTCGCCGTGTTCGATGATCGTCGACCTGGGTCCGACGAACCACTTCTCGATCGGGACGGTGCGGGCTCCATCGGGGCCGAGGACTCCGATCGAAGCATCCAGGACGAGCAGGGTCGGCCCGGCATCACAGGAGGGGACGGCCGAGCAGATGTTGCCGACCACGGTCGCCCGATTGCGGATGCCGTGGGAGGCGACCGTGTCGGCCATCTCGGCCAGAATCGGCAATCGCTGCGCAACGAGGTCAGAGGTGAGCAGGTCGGTGAACGTAACGAGCGGACCGAGGTAGAGATGGTCGCCCTCGATGGAGATCTCATTGAGGCCCGGGACGCCCTTGATGTCGATGAGGGTGTCAGGATGGATGGCGTCGTCGCGCAGCCAGGCGATGAGGTCGGTCCCTCCGGCCAGGATCCGGGCCTCCGGCCCGGCCTGCACGAGAGCCTCAACGGCCTCGTCGAGTGAGGCCGCCTTCTGGTAGGCGAATTGGTGGGCGATGGTCATCGCTGCCCCTCCTTGCCAGGTTGCCGAAGAGCCCAAGCTACCCGGCAAACACCGATTCCGTCACGCTACGCGGAATGTGACCTGGAGGAACAGGGCCGAACGTCGGGAAGACACGGCCATCGGGTCCTCGCCCTAGGGGTTCCTGTCAATGCGGCATACGGTTTTCGACACGCCCGATTGACAGGAATCCACTGCTCCGGTTCCTGTCAATGCGGGGCATCAGAAACGCGATGCCCGATTGACAGGAAACCTCGGAGTCAGCGGGTGATCGGGTGCGGCCAGTGCCAGTGGTGGGTGTCCCGGTTTCGGAAGGCGTCTCGCCATTCGTGGAGCTTCGCCTCGACGAGTAGGTCTGCCCGCTCGATGAGCGAGTGCCGGCCCGGATTGCTCGGCCGTGCACGATTGACGAACTTGGCCTCGGCAACGCGCTCTTCCTGAACTGCTTGCGCACCTCTGAGATCAACCAACATGGCGGTCCCCCTGTCTTCTATCCGGAAGTTGATCCGGACCCGCTCGGTATTCCGTTGATCGTCTCACAACCCCCTTGGAGATCGCTTGGAGCCTTCTTGGAGATTCTCCCGTCAAGGGCAATATGGCCCTGGCGTGTCGGCCGCCGAGAGGGCACACTGTTGGTAAAGGCGGACATTCTTTGGGGGGGAGCCGTGAGGAAACTTGCCAGGGTTCTGGCACCCCATCACGAAACCAATTCCCCGCCTCAAGTTCGGGGACGGGTCGGGGTCGATCGCGCCGATATTCTTGATTCGTGGGGCTCCAACACTGTTTTGCTGGCGCTCGGACCCCTCTCGTTCGGATACCGCGGGTCGATCGCCAAGATCGGCGGACCAAAACAGCAAGTCGTACTCGGACTGCTTCTCGAGAGCCGGGGGAGAAACGTCTCTACGGATAGGTTGATCGGTTGCGTGTGGCAGGGCGAAGCTCCAAAGTCCGCCCGTGGCACGATCCACAGCTATTTGTCGAATCTCCGCAAGACCGTGGGCGACCTGATTGCGTCGGACGTCGATAGTTACCGTATCGAAGTGGGCCCCGACAACTTCGACGTGCTGCGCTTTGAGCACGAGGTGGCTGCCGGGAGGCGCGTGTTGGCGACCGACCCCGGGCAAAGTGTTCACCGATTCCGAGCCGCCTTGAAGCTTTGGCGCGGTGATCCGTACATGGGCCTGACCGATTGCCCGGTTCTGGCCGACGAAGCCGCCCGGCTCAATGATGCCCGGTTGGCCGTCCTCGAGGATTGCTTCGATGCCGAACTCGCCCTCGGTCACCACGCTGGAATCGTTCAGGAGCTCGAGGCGCTGGTTTCCGAGAATGGCTATCGCGAACGGCTGGTCGGTCAGCTCATGCTTGCGTTGCATGAGTGTGGTCGCCGTGCGGACGCGCTCAAGGTCTACTCCCGCGCCCATGAGGAGCTGTTCTACGGCTTCGGTATCGCTCCGGGTCGCGAGCTACAGGAACTGGAACAGAAGATTCGCCGCCACACACCGACGATCCCACCCCCCTGACCCCATTCCTCAGCAGAGGTTTCCTGTCAATGCGGGGTACGGTTTTCGGTACGTTCGATTGACAGGAATCCACGGCTCTGTTTCCTGTCAATGCGGGGCATCAGAAATGCGATGCCCGATTGACAGGAAACCTCAGGATTGGAGGGTGGTGGCGAGGGCGGCTATTGCCTGGGTGAAGCAGTTCATCGGGGCTTCCACCAGGCCGGCGCCGACCATGCCGATGCCCGGGTCCTTGTGAGCGATTCCGGTGTTGATCTGCGGCTGCACTCCGGTGCGGACCACCATCGTTGCGTCGATCCCCACCGGCGTACCGCGGAATTCGAGTTGCGGGATCTGATAGGCGGGGTGTTCGGCCAGCGTGATTTCGTACATCGCCACAGTCCGCTGCACTGCGCCGGATGCCGTTCCCCCAACGAACCCCACGATCGCCGGCGAGGCCGCCATCGCGAAGCCGCCCAGGCCCACCGTCTCGGTTATGGCCGAGTCGCCGATGTCTGGATTGGCGTCATCGGCCGTGAACGCTCCGAGGAACAACCCGTCCACGATGGGTGCCGGGGCCGTGAACCATTGGTCTCCGGTACCCGAGAGTCGCACTCCGAAGTCGGTCCCATTTCGGGCCATCGCCGTGACCAGACTCGATCCCCGAACTCCGGCGGCCGCGTCCACCGCCAACTTGCCCGCCGCCATCACGAGGTTCAGCATGAAGTGGTCGTTTCCTTCGATGAACCGGAAAACCGCACCTCGGTCGGCCACCGGTATCGCTTCGTTCTCTACCAAGCCCGGCCCGAGTGCCCTCAGTAGCAGGGAGGTAGCAGCCCGGTTGCGGTTGTGCCCGTCGTCTCCCATCTGGAGCGCCTGCGCAATGATCGTCTGAAGGTCGATCGGACCCACGTAATCCAACGTTGCCGCCAACACCGGCCCGAGCGTGTTCTCCATCCAAGCCAGGCGCTCGACGACCTCGGGACCATAAGCCCCATATCGAAGAACCTTGCCCAGGCCCTCGTTGAGGGTGGCATAGGCTACCCCATCACCTTCGGCGTCGCCGATGATCATCACCGGCATCGACGGCGAGACGACCCCGGCCATCGGCCCGACCGTTTGATGGTGATGGCAGGGAGAAATCGAGATGCCTTCCCATTGTCCCATCGCCTCGGCCTCCTCTTCGGAGGCGGCGAGGCCCTCATACACGAGCGCGCCCATCAGGGCTCCCCGAATCGGACCACTGGCGCGTTCCCACGTGAGGGGTGGTCCGGCATGTAGGAACATCGTGTCGGTCATTCCGGGAATGACGTCTCGGGCGGTCGCTATTCCGAGGAACTGCGGACGAACGGCGAGCATTCGATCGACCGCCTCCCGGTTGGCCGCGTGAGTGACTCCTGCTGCGGCGATGGTCGCCAGGGCGTCTTCCGTCCCGGCCGCCGGTGGACGCCACTCGGCCTGTGCAGCACGGGTTGCCTGGTCGA
Organism: uncultured bacterium; assembly: GCA_965363685.1. GTDB lineage: Bacteria > Actinomycetota > Acidimicrobiia > Spongiisociales > JAHEDJ01 > JAHEDJ01. The sequence goes on from CBDTUP010000141.1 coordinate 3,701, forward strand.
CCAGGGCCTGTTGAAGTATCTCCACCCCGGCGGTGGCGACTACTACTTCGTCGGTTAGGAGTCGTTCGATGGTCATGCCGCACCTCCTGTGAGTCCGGCGGCGTGTCTCGCGGCTGCTGCATTGGAAACGAACACATCCACGCCGGCCTTGCTCAGCAGACCGGCCTGATAGCTGAGGCCCTGCGGATCAGATTTCGATCCGCAGAGTGTCGCCACCACAGCAACGCCACTTTGGGTCAACCGCTCCAGAACGGGGGCGAGCTCGACGGCCGGATCGGGATTCGCTCCGTAGCCCAGTACGACGTCCAGCAAGACCACGCCGATGGATTGATCCTCGATCGCCGATTCGAGCCGCTCGAGCCGAACCGTCTGGTCGATCATGGGATGCGCCCGCCCCTCGGTGTATTCGTCGTCGCCGTAGTCGACCAGCGAAGGGCCGTCCGATGTCTCCGTGAGCGACATAGAGCCGATTTCCGGTTCGAGAATGAATCGTGCTTCGTCTCGTAGCGTGCCTCCTGAGAAGAACCCGCGCAGTACTCCCGGCCGGTGGGCTGATTGCTCCGCTCGCCAGGCGGTGTACTCGAACGGAGCTTTGCCGAGCTGCTCGAGAGTCCGGTCGGCTGCCCCTTCGAGCGTCGAACCGGGTTCCATGAAGGCGATGACCACAGGGGTTGAACACTCGGCCGCAGCTGCGCGAACCTTCGCGGCTACTTCCGGTGCCGGCGGTTTCGAAACCACGACGATCACGTCGGTGGCGGGATCAGAGTCCAAGGCCGCCAAACCGCGCAGCGTCGACGAACCACCCACAGTCTCCGACAGGTCCCGGCTGCCTGTTCCCCACGCATGGCGAATACCTACCCCGGCGTCGTCGAGCAGACACGTCAGCTGCTGGATCCCGGTACCCGAGGCGCCGACAAGGCTCACAGATCCAGGTTGCACGGCGTTGGCGAAACCCAATCCCACTCCACCGACGATCGACGTACCGCAGTCGGGCCCCATTACGAGCAGGTCCAAATCGGCAGCAGTCTCCTTGAGAATCACCTCGTGTTCGAGGGAGACGTTGTCGCTGAAGATCATCACGTGCAGCCCCGCTCGCAACGCAGCCATCGCCTCAACGAAGGCGTATCGTCCCGGAACTGAAATAAGTGCCAGGTTGGCGTCGATCGATCGGGCGACGGTCTCAACGACATGCAGGTCCGGTGCACCCGAGAAGTCGTCCGATTGCGACCGGGCCGTCAAGGCCTGGTCGAGTAGGGCTTCGAGCTGATCCAAGGATGCTTCATCCTGGGCACGCACGGCGACGATCAAGTCGTTGACCCCTGCGTCGATGAACTGCTGCGGATCGAAGTGGAGGTCCTCGAGAAGGCCGAGGTTCAATTCGGTACCCATGGCGACGAGTGCCTCTTCGACTCCCGACGCCTCGCGCAACCGCTGGCTTGCTTGCATCAAGCGAACCGAGTCGTGATAGCGGCCGGCATAGACGGTGATGCGATCGATCATTGACGGATCTCCTGGTTGATGGCTTCGCCGCCGGTCATGATTCCCCTGGTGAGGAATTCTCCGGATGTATGACCGACATCGAGGAGTCGTTCTGTTGTTGACAATAGGTCGGTGCCGGAAGCGAGAGATCGGAGGACGCTTGCGAATGGCGCGGCGACTCCGCCCTCTAGGGCGTGTCGAACGAGCGCGGCCGAGAAGCTGGTTGTCCTCGATCCGGCCAGGTCGGCGATTTCCTCCGCGATGCTTCGCAGCCATTCAGTGTCTGCGTCGACCGTCGGTGCGAGCAGCATGTAAGCGGCGAATGCGCCCGCCAGCAGGTCGTCGCCTTCCGGAGTCAGGCCCTCGCCCTTCCCGAGCATCGAACGGCAGAGGTTGAGGACACCCTCTATGTCATGGCTGACGAGAGCGGAGACCAACTCAGCATCGCTCTCGAGACCGGAGTGCTCCTCCATCTCTTTGAGGCGGCCTGCCAGTGACTCCGTATCGATCGGAGGTAGGACCGGTCGAGGGTCGAACCAGCGACGAGGCACAACTGCGAGTCGTCCGATGGCGATGAGGCCGCCTCCAATAGAGAGGGCCTCATCGTGTTGAATCCAGCAACCGAGTTCTTCGACTGCGAGTTCGAGCGCGTTCGGCAACCTCACTGCTTCCCGGTCGGAGAGCACGATCACTTCGTCGTCAACTCCGATCCAGGCCGCGTGGTCCGAAACGCCCAGCAGCAAACCCCGTTGCACGGGGCCGAGCAGCACGGCTCGGATCGCCACGCTCGCCACCGCGGCCAGTTGGAGGGCGGCGGCCTCCGATCGTTGCATCGGGCTAGCCGTGGTCCACGATCGCAATCATCGGGCCGCCCCCGGCGGGACCCTGGTGCATGGCACCGACCGACACGAATACGGCCGGATCACCTACGGCAGCCGACACGACACCACCGACTGCACCTTTGATCTGGCGGTGGTGGTGTACGTCCGAGTCGTTCAGCATGACCTGACGGCGTCCGCGCACCCGTGAATCCGGGTCCGCCTCGCACTTGCAGAACATGTTGACCACTTTGCCGTCGAGGTCCTCGGCAGTGGCACGCTCGGGAAGATCCAGCCCGGCATCACGAATCGCCTCGTATACCGAAGCGATGTCGAGCGCATCGTCCATCACGCTGTGGCCTATCCGGTAGTTGCCGCCGACCCCTCGGGCATTGCCGATGACGACGGTTTGTGCTTGATCGAGTTCGACACCAGACGAACAAGAGGCGACTGCAGAGAACAGGCTGAGATCGTGGCAAATCTGATCATCGGTCGGCATCTCGATCTCTCCGAGTGCGACCGCAATCCCGAGGCCCGAAGTGCCGTTGGAGATATCCATCGAGCGGAGAGTTTCCTCGGTCACGACATCATTGCCGCGGGCCTTCGCCTGGACGATGGTCTCCATGGTCAGGAGTGGAGTCTTGGTTTGGACGTAGTGAACGTCGGCGGGATCCTCGATACCTGCCTCTGCCATCGCCCGGCGGACACCTTCCGCCACCTTCTCTACCATCGCCACCCGTCCGATTTCTTCCGGCAGGATGGGGTCACTCATCGCGATACCAACGGTGAGGCGCAGCTCGTCCGACGGCTCCACCTCGACTTCGGCAAACACTGTTGCGTGTGGACACAGAACGCCGTCGACGCC
>CBDTUP010000142.1:0-6807 GCA_965363685.1 uncultured bacterium
GGAGCGCGACGACTGGTTCTCCACGATCATGCAGGGGCTGTCGGTCGGAGCCATCACCTTCCTGGTCGCCTCCGGACTGTCATTGATCTTCGGACTGATGGACGTTCTCAATCTCGCTCACGGCGAGCTCTTCATGCTGGGCGCCTATGCCGGTTGGACCGTCTACACCCGTTTCGACACGGTCGTCGACGTGCTGGTACCAATCCTCGTTCTCTCCGCACCGTTCGCCCTGCTACCCCTCTGGCGACGACTGGCCGCAAACATTGGAACCACACCGCGGCGGCGTCGGTGGGGTGGCTTGACCTTGATAGCCCTGGGAGGCGTCACGGCCTTCGTTTCAATGACCAGATTCCCACTGGTCATCTGGGATCCGGAGAACTTCGCTCTCAGCCCCAGCAACTTCTCCGTACAGATCGACCTCGGCACACTGGCCCCGCTCCCGACAGACACATTCGGTTGGCCGGCGGCCGTGGCCATCCTGGTCACACTGATCGGCGGCGCCTTGCTGGCCCTCGGGTTCAATGTGCTGCGCGAACAGACGGACGAACGATTCGCCCTCAAACGCAACCACCTGATTGGATTCGTCGCCCTGATCGTGGCCGCCGTTGTTCTCCTAGCCGTCAAGGAGCCACTGAACGAGTGGGTCTTCGGCTTGAGCACCACCTGGCGGTTCTTCCTGGCGATGATTGTCTCCGTTGCGCTGGGTTCTGCAGCAGGTGCGCTGATCGAAGTAGCACTGATACGACCGCTCTACGACCGGCCTATCTACCAGCTGATGGTCACACTGGGTGTCGGGTTCATAATCATCGAACTGGTGCGTGAGATATGGGGACGGCCCGAGTTCACCATGAGCCGCCCGGCCGCGTTCAACGGCACAGGTCCGGGCTGTCCTGCGGAAGGGCTAGACGGGTTCTTCAGCGGATGTTCGACTCTGGTGGCGTTCGGGAGCCGCCTGCGTGTCTACAACGAGGGGTTCGTAGTGCTGGTTGGCATCCTCGTTCTGGTGGGCGTCACACTTCTTCTCCGCCGTACGCGCATCGGCATGATCATCCGGGCCGGAGTGCAGGATCCGGAGATGGTCGAGGCTCTTGGCATCAACGTGCGACGGGTGTTCACTCTGGTATTCGCCCTGGGATCTGGGCTCGCCGCCTTCGGAGGTGTCCTGGCAGCACCTTCGATCGGACTCAGCTCCGGGATGGGGGCGGTGTTTCTCCTGTCGGCCATCGTTGCCCTGGCCATCGGTGGTCTCACGAGTTTCCCCGGCGCCGCGGCCGGGGCGGTATTGGTAGGACTGCTCCAGCAAATCATCATTCGCTACGGCCAATCTGGTATCAACCTGCCGTTCCTCGACGAGCCGTTCAAGCCCTCGCCCACGCTGGTCCCGGCGGCCGCCATTCTTCTGATGATCGTTGTCTTGCTAGCACTCCCCGCCGGGTTATTCGGCAGGAGTGAGCGATGACGACTCTCGACGCCACCAGGTCGGGCCTCCGCGGTTGGCTCTCCCATCGCAGGGGCCTGCTGATCGTTGCCGGACTGATGGTCCTCTTTCCGTTCATCGTCTCGATAGTCGTCGATGGCAACGGGATTGGGGCCGTATTCGCCAACGACGACGGCAATGCGCGCTTCCTCCAGGGACTGATGATCGAGATCTTCATCCTGGCCCTCTACGCACTCAGCTATGACCTGATCCTGGGAGTGACAGGTCTGCTGTCGTTCGGTCACGCCATGTTCTTTGCCGTCGGCGCCTACACATTCGGCATCATGCTCAAGACCTTCGAATTGGAATGGCCGGCGGCATTCCTCGTCGTACTGGCGGCCGCCCTCCTCCAGGCGCTGTTGTTCGGTGTCGTGCTTCCCCGCGTGAAGGGCATCACCTTTGCCCTCATCACACTTGGTATCGCTTCAATGTTCTGGATCGTCATCCAATCGAGTGACCTGTCGGACTACGCAGGGGCGGAGATCGGCCTGCAGGGGGTACCGGCCCCGGCCCGCTTCCTCGACAGCACCAACGAGCGATTCATCTTCTACTTGATCACTCTCGCAATCGTTGTACTGGTCTACGTCCTTTACACCCGGATTGCCGACTCACCGCTCGGCAAGGTCGCCAACGCCATCAGAGACAACGAGGACCGCGCTTTGATGCTCGGGTACAACACCTTCTGGTTCAAGCTGACGGTGCTGATCATTGCCTCTATGACCGCCGCTCTTGCCGGAACGATCCACACGATTCATCAGCCGATAGTGACGCCGAACATTGCGAGCCTCGGATACACGGTCACTGCCCTACTGGTCATTCTGATCGGAGGGGTGGGCACAATCAGCGGAGCGGTAGTTGGAGCAGCGGTGTTCCGCTTGCTGCAGTTCTACCTCGATCGTTGGTTTGGCGGAGCCTCCGACCTCTTGATCGGAATCGCCTACGTGCTGCTGGTGCTTTATCTGCCGTATGGCATTGTCGGCACATGGCGGGTGAAGCGTCCGAATATCGCCGAAGGTCGCAAGCGCCTGCTGGCGCTGGTCAAACGATAGGAGAGCCCATGCCTCTCAACACTCTGCTTTCACGGCACTCCCGTTACTACCCGGACAAGCTCGCGGTCGTGTTCGAAGGACAACGTCTGTCCTTCGCTGAGTTCAATGTCAGGGTCAACCGGTTGGCCAACGCCCTTCTGGGCATGGGGATTCGCAAAGGGGACAAGGTGGCGACAATCCTCAGCAACTGTCTAGAAGTTCTGGATATCTACCAAGTTGCTTCCAAGACCGGAATCGTCGTCGTGCCGCTGAGTCCGCTCTTGCGCGGCGACGGACTGTCGAATCTGATCAACGACTCCGATTCAGTTGCAGTGATCACTCAGGCCGACATGGCATCCCACCTGAACGAAGTACGCAGCCAACTCACCAGAGTAGAAGAAGGTCGATTCATCCTCATCGATGCCGACCTGCCCGGCTTCCGGCTGTATTCGGACCTAACTGCAGATTCCTCCGAGTCAGAACCGCCGGCAGTGCCGATCGACCGGGATGACGTCTTCAATATCATCTATAGCTCTGGAACGACGGGCCGGCCGAAAGGGATCGTCCACACACACGAAATCCGGGAGGCCTACTGCACCGGCTTCGCCTCTTCCTATCGCATCAAACCGGAGAGCGTGATTCTGCACACCGGATCGCTCGTCTTCAACGGAGCGTTCCTCACGCTGATGCCGGCCTTCTACCTCGGCTGCACGTACGTTCTTCACCCTATCTTCGATGCCCGAAAGATGATCGACGCCATCGCAGAAGAAGGCATCACTCACATCATGACGGTGCCGTCGCAGATCATCGACCTTCTCCAGCACGAAGACTTTGACGAAGAGCACCTGCCCGGTCTCGAAATGGTCTGTTCGGTCGGAGCTCCTCTTCACCTCGAACACAAACAGGAACTGGCGAGGCGGCTACCGGACAGGTTCTATGAGCTGTACGGCCTCACCGAGGGATTCGTGACGATCCTCGATCGAGACGACTTCGCAGCCAAACCCGGTTCGGTGGGCCTCCCTCCCCCGTTGTACGAGATGCGAATCGTCGACGAGCAGGGCCATGAACTCCCTGCCGGCGAAGTCGGCGAAATCACCGGCCACGGTCCGATCACGATGCCCGGCTATTACAAGCGCCCCGACCTGACGGCCGAGGCGATCAAGGACGGCTGGTTGTACTCGGGCGATCTCGGCTACGTCGACGACGACGGCTTCCTCTTCCTGGTCGATCGTAAGAAGGATCTGATCATCTCGGGCGGAGTCAACGTATACCCACGCGACATAGAGGAGATCATCATTCAGCACCCCGACGTCACGGACGTTGCCGTATTCGGGATAGGCCACGAGCGATGGGGAGAGACGCCGGTCGCCGCCATCGTTCTACAACCGGGCTCGAAGGCGGACGGCGATTCGGTACGTGACTGGGCAAACGAGCGGGTGTCTGCTCGCTTCCAGAAAGTCAGCGAAGTGCTGGTGCTGGACAGGTTTCCGCGCAGCGTGGCCGGTAAGACGTTGCGCAGGATCATCAAACAGGATTACGTCGAGGAGAGTCAGTGACCGACCGCTTCATCGAAACCAACGGCATTCGCCTTCACTATCTCGAACACGGCACCGGAGAGCCGACCCTTATTCTGACCCACGGACTCACAGCCAACGCGCACTCGTTCGATGGGTTGATCGAGGCAGGACTAGCGGATGGAATGCGGGTGCTCTCCGTGGACCTACGCGGTCGCGGCGACAGCGACAAGCCTGATGCCGGCTACTCGATGGCCGACCACGCCGCCGACATGCTCGGCATGTTCGACGCACTGGGCCTCGACTCCGTCATCCTCGGAGGTCACTCGTTCGGCGGGCTGCTGACCTATTACATGGCCGCCAATCATCCCGAACGAGTCCGGCGTTGCGTGGTAATCGACGCTCCGGCCGAAGTGCACGAGGGAATACTCGATCAGATCAAACCATCACTCGATCGACTCGAAGCCGTTCTTCCGTCCTGGGACGACTACCTGACTCTGATCAAGGGGATGCCGTACTACAACGGTTGGTGGGACCCGACGATCGAGTCGTTCTATCGAGCCGACGTCAAAGACAACCTGGATGGCACGGTTCAGGCAAAGTCACACCCGGAGCACATCCGGCAGGCTGTGGAAGGCACTCTCACCGTCGACTGGCCCAATCTGGTCCAGACCATTGAGCAGCCGATCTTGTTCCTGCGGGCCATGGATTCCTTCGGGCCACCCGGTGCGCCGCCCATCGTTCCGGAGGAGCAAGGGCGTGCAACGGTTGAACGGATAGCCAACAGCCACATCGAGTCCATACCGGGCAACCACATAACCTTCCTCTTTGGACAAAGCGCCCCGCTGGTGGTTGCCGCTATTTCGGATTTCGTGCAGCAGTCATGACGGCTGTGAATATCGTCGACGTCGCTTCGTGGCTACCTGAGCGCTGGATGACGGCGGCTGAGATCGGCGCGCGCTCTGGCATCCCGGAAGAAATCATCGTCACCCGCTTCGGTCTCGACGGCAAGCACATCGCCGGGCCGGAGGATCACAACTCCGACATGAGTGCCCGGGCCGGATTGCTGGCTCTCGACCGAGCCGGACTTCGTCCTGAGGATGTCGACGTCGTCGCCTACTTCGGGTCGATGTGGAGGGACTTCGAGGTGTGGTCGGTCAGCCCGAAGATCATGCAGCTGATGGGTGCGACCAACGCCTGGGCACTCGAGATGGCAAACGTGTCTTGCGGCGCCCCCGTCGCGCTGAAGGTGGCGTCGGATTTCCTGCGTGGTGCCGCCGACGTCGACACCCTGCTGTTGGTGGGAGCGAGCCGGGAATCGCACCTCCTCGACTACTCAAATGAACGGTCCCGCTTCATGTTCAACTTCGGTGATGGCGGGGCGGCGGCCGTACTGTCGAAGTCGCGCCCCGGCCACGAAATCATCTCCTCGACGATCATCACGGACGGGGAGTTTGCCGACGATGTTGCCGTCTACGCGGGCGGCAGCAAACATCCCGCCACACACCAGACGATTGACTCGGGCATGCACTATCTCGACGTGGGAGACCCGAATTCGATGAAGGAGAGGCTGGATCCGGTCTCAGGTCCGAACTTCATCAAGGTGGCCCGGCAAGCGCTGGAGCGAGCAGGCATCACAGCCGCCGACCTCGCCCTGATGGTGCCTCTACATTTCAAACGGTCGTTCTTCGATTGGGTGCTGCAAGAGCTCGAGATTCCCGAAGAGAAGACGGTCTATCTGAAGACCACCGGCCACATGTCGGGCATCGACCCGATCGTGGGACTGGCCGAACGGCGGGAAGATCTGAATCCAGGCGACTACATCCTGCTGATCTCGGCCGGAACCGGATACACATGGGCGGCAAACGTGGTGAGGTGGTAGAGATGGCTGTACCCGCATACGACTGGATCGGATTCCACGCCGACATCCGGCCCGACTCGATCGCATTGATCGACGATTACACCGACAAGACCCACACCTACGCGCAACTCAATGACCGGGTCAAGAGAATGGCCGCCTGGCTGGCCCAAAAGGGCGTCGGGGAGGGCGACCGGGTGGCCTTCTATTCGGAGAACACGATCGACATCTTCGAAGTGCTGTTCGCCTGCGCCCACCTGAAAGCCATCATCGTTCCTCTGAACTGGCGGCTGGCAGTTCCGGAGTTGCAGTTCATCATCGAGGACAGCGGTCCTACGGTGATCATCTATGAGCAGCAGTTCCAGTCGGCCGCCGACGAACTCGATGCCCCAGTTTTCCTCCAACTCGGCGACGACTACGAAGCTGTTCTGGCCGGGGCGGATCCAGCAACCGCTCCCCCGGTAACGGCGACTCACGATGATCCGCTGGCGATCATGTACACATCAGGGACAACGGGCCATCCGAAAGGAGCGCTCGTCACCCACCGCATGTTCTTCTACAACGCCATCAACATCGGCGATGCCGTTGGATTGACGTACAAGTCTCGCAATCTGAACGTGCTTCCGACATTCCACACCGGCGGTCTCAACCTGTATACGACACCGTGTCTGCGCTTGGGCGGGTCATCGGTCAATCTGCGCGAGTTCGATCCGGAACGCTTGCTGCACTGGCTGAGCTCCGGCGAGATCACCCACTTCTTTGGAGTGCCTGCGGTCTATCAGTTCCTGGCCGAATACGAGGGCTGGGAGTCGGCCGATCTGTCCAAGGTCGAATCGTGGGCATGCGGCGGATCGGCGATGCCGGTGACGCTCCTAGAGAGGTACGCCGAGCGCGGCATTCACATTCGGCAAGGCATGGGTTTGACCGAAA
>CBDTUP010000143.1:0-6738 GCA_965363685.1 uncultured bacterium
GGGCACCTTCCGAGACGATCGCCACCGCCAGGGATGTCGCGCCTGCTTGAACCGCCGCTTCTGCAACCGGCACATCACCGTGCCCGTAGGCATCGGCCTTCACGACTGCGCAGACGCCGGCAGGCTCCACCAGCTTCCGAAAGACGGCGATGTTGTGTGCGATCGCCTCGAGATCGACGTCAACCCATGTAGGTCTCACCGAATCACTCTCCTGACCTCATCAACCAGAGCCGCCGCCGTCACCGTTTCACGGCGAGCCAGCGAAGCGCCCGTTTCGCCGTGCCAGAAGGCAGCACTGCGGGCCGCTACTTCATCCGGGAGGCCGGTTGAGATGAAGGCTGCGACGATCCCGGTGAGAACATCGCCCGTCCCGATCGTGGCGAGTTCCGGCCCTCCGGTATCAACTACCCAGAGTTCGTCACCGGCCACAAAGGTCGGATTCCCCTTCAGGATGACCGTTGCGCCGGTCTCTTTCGCCAGCGAAGAGGCCTCAACATATCCAACGCTACCTCGGGTCAAGCGTTCAAACTCACCGGCGTGAGGCGTGATGACTGTGGGAGCGACGCGATTGTGGAGGGGGTCGGGATTGGGAAGGGCGTTGATGCCGTCGGCATCCAGGACCACCGGTCCGTTCCACCTTTCGAGGAGAAGCCGGACGAATCCCTCGACATCCGATCCGAGACCGGGGCCAAGCGCCAAGACATCGAAACGAGAGGCGTATTCGAGAACCGCGATTGCGTCTTCGGCCACGAACTGGGGCGTGCTGCCAACGCCATGGGTCAGTAGTCCCGGGGCAGCCGCGGCATATGCCGACTGACTCGCAGCCGGACAGACGATCGAAGCTGATCCGGCGCCGGCGCTCAGCGCAGATGATGCCGCAAGCAAGGCCGCGCCCGTCATTCCCGGCGCTCCACCAACAACCGCGACCGAACCGGCCGACCACTTGTGTGCAGTTCTGACTCGAGCCGGGATAGGCGCGTCGGATTCCTCGCATTGGAGAAACTCGGAATCGCCCCCGTCCAGGCCGATGTCAACAACGACCACCCGCCCGCTCACATCCGGACCGATTCCTACGAGGTGACCTACCTTGCGACTGTGGAAGGTGACGGTCGTTTCGGCCCTGAAGGTCGGGCCACCGCAAGTTCCGTCGGTGGCGTTGAGGCCGCTGGGTACATCAACTGCAAGAACCCGACCGGCCGTCTTCGCCCAGGGGATGGCAACGTCCGGCAAATTGCCGCGGAAACCGGCCCCAAACAGTGCGTCGACGATGAGGTCGACCGGTTCTGGATCGGACCAATCACGAATCGGAACGCCGGCGGCCAAGGCGCTCTTCTCAGCCCAGATTGCCGCTCGGGAGCGGGGTGCATTCAAAGGTAGAACCTCGACGGCAACACCGCGGTTGTGTAGGTACCGGGCGGCAACGTATCCATCTCCGCCGTTGTTGCCGGGACCGGCGAGCACGATGACCCGAGACCCGTATCCGATCCCCATCTCCACAGCCGCCAGTGCAACACCAAGACCAGCCCGCTCCATGAGTGTTTCCACCGGTTCGGTAGATGCCTCGTCAAGCGCGGCAGATTGGGCAGCGGTGAGCACGGGCTTCATGGGCGGGGCACGGGGCTATGCACGCGGTTGATGATAGAGCCCGATTATGTGGGGGCGGGGTGACGCGACCCTCGGCGTGGGTGTCCGGCAAGTGGGGTGCCGCGCGCTTCAGTGCTCCCCGACCGCTACTGCCATGACCAGAGCCGTCGTGTCGGTGTGGGTGATCGTCACCATGACCTCGGATACTCCGAGTTGAGCGGCCCGGGCCTTCGCCGTTCCGTACAGATTCACCCTGGGCGCTCCCCCACCTGTGATCTCGACATCCTGCCAGCGGATGCGGCGCCATCCGGTTCCCATGCTCTTCATGACGGCCTCTTTGCCGGCGAACCGGGCAGCGTATCGACGGGCAGGATTGGCAAAACGGGATGCATAACCCCGTTCGTGTTCGGTGAAAACGCGCCCGGGAAACTGATCATATTTGCCGAGCAGCCTTTCAACCCGATTGATTTCGGCCAGATCAACCCCGAGTCCGATGATGCGCATCGCCGCAGCATAGGGAAAAGAGGACCTCTTCGTGTCAATGCGGGGTATCAAAAACAGGGTGCTCCATTGACAGGAAAAAGGCGCGCACATTCCTGTCAATGCGAGGTATCGAAAACACGATGCCCCATTGACAGGAAACCCCGAGAGTGGCGGCCCGAGTTCCTGCCGCGCAGCGGCAGGCGGCTACTCAACCGTTACGGTTTTGGCCAGATTTCGGGGTTTGTCCACGTCCAGGTCGTGACTCTTGGCGAGCCAGTAGGCCAACAACTGCAACGGCACGACGGCCGTGACCGGACTGAGCATCTCTGGCGCCCAGGGGACGAAAATCGCTTCGTCTGCCACTGCTTCGCCGGCCTCGTCTCCTTCGGTGAGAACCAACATGATGGTGCCCTTGCGCGCCCGCATTTCCTCCATGTTCGAGAGCATCTTGCCTTTCACATGGCTGTTGGTAGCGACGCCGACGACCACCACTCCCTCCTCAATCAACGCGATCGGGCCATGTTTCATCTCGCCGGCCGGATACCCCTCGGCCCGCACATAGGCGATCTCCTTGAGTTTGAGCGCACCTTCCATCGCAACCGGAAAAGCAGCGCTCCGGCCCAGGAAGAAGAAGTCGCGCACGTCGGCCCATTGCTCGGCCACGGCGCGAATATCGTCTGACTGCCCGAGCACCTGCTCAACCTGATCCGGAAGTTGGAACATCGCCTGGACGGCATTCTGGATCACCGCGTCGTCCAATGAACCTCGCGCATGCGCAAGCCACAGGGCCAACAACTGCATCGCGATGAGCTGCGTCGTAAAGGTCTTGGTTGCAGCCACCCCGATCTCCGGACCAGCTCTCGTGTACAACACGGCGTCGGCCTCCCGTGCCATCGCCGAGTCCACCACATTGGTCACCGCGATGAGAGTGGCGCCCTGAGCGTGCGCGTACCGGACCGCAGCAAGGGTGTCGAGAGTTTCGCCCGACTGGGAGATGCCGATGACGAGCGTCTTAGCGTCGAGCACCGGGTCGCGGTAGCGGAACTCCGACGCAACATCGATCTCCACTGGAAGCCGTGTCCACCGTTCGATGGCGTATTTGGCCATCATCGCCGCGTGGTACGAGGTCCCGCAGGCGATTACGAAGACTTTGTTGAAGGTTCGGGCGGTCTTGAAGTCGAGTTCGAGTTCTCGTAGCCGGACTAGACCGTCGGAATCGAGGCGTCCTCGCAACGTGTCACGGATTGCCTTCGGTTGCTCAAAGATCTCCTTGAGCATGAAGTCCGGGTACCCACCCTTCTCCGCGGACTCGAGATCCCACTCGACCTCCCTCGTGACCAGCTCAATCTCGGTCCCTTCGAGATCGGTGATCGTCACCCCATCGGGCCGAATGGCGACCACCCGATCATCTTCGAGCACCGCCATGGTCCGTGTGTATTCGAGAAAGGCTGGGATGTCCGAGGCGAGAAAGTTCTCACCGTCGCCCAGACCAACCACCAGAGGGCTGCCCCGCCTGGCTCCGACGATGAGATCCGGCTCGTCGTCCCGCACAATGGCAAGGGCCAACGCACCTTCGGCTCTGCGCATTACCTCCCGGACCGCTTCTTCGAGGGATTGATCGGCCATACCTTCGATCATGTGTGCCACAACTTCGGTATCCGTATCGGACTGAAAAGTGTGACCGGCCTCGACGAGTTCGGCCTTGAGGTCTGCCCAGTTCTCGATGATTCCGTTGTGGACCACAGCCACCCTCTGAGCACAATCACGATGAGGATGGGCATTGGTTGTAGTAGGTGGACCGTGGGTAGCCCAGCGAGTGTGCCCGATCCCGGTGGTGCCGACACGTTCAGATTCGCCAAGTTCCGATGCGAGTTCGGCGATGCGGCCGGCTTTGCGGGCGACGTCGAGACCGCCCTGCTCGAGAATGGCCACACCTGCCGAGTCGTATCCCCGGTACTCCAGACGCTTGAGTCCGCCCATCAACAGAGGTTGGACGGGGCGCGGCCCTACATATCCGACGATTCCGCACATGGTTCGTCTTCCTTCCCAATTCCTGTGCCGGCGCGCGCCGACAACCGACCGGGTAGGTTCGATGCGCCACAGCATCCGGCTGTGACACCCCACGCCGGGGCGGCCTCTGTCCCATCGGTCTCCCGATGGTTTTCTACCGCTCCGTTACGACTGTGAGAGCCGAGAGGGCATCCGCCGAATACTTCGATCTTCCCTCTTCCTCGTCACCCCTCTCGGGGTCAGGCGCTAAAGGTGCAGCAACCCGGTCGGGAAGAACGATAGTCGGCGTCCAAAGATCTCAGGTCAGGTTGGCCCGAACGACCGCCACGAGTTCATCGGCGATCGTGGCGGCGTCCTCTTTGCTGGCCGCCTCGACCATCACTCTCACCAGGGGTTCCGTACCGGAAGCACGCACGAGAACGCGGCCCTCTCCATCCATTCGCGCTTCGACCTGTTCGACAGCCATCCAGATTTCATCGGTCGCCTCCAGGCGGCCGGCATCGGCTACCCGAACGTTGCGGAGAATCTGCGGATACTCAGTGATCACGTCCTTGCGAAGGTCGGCCAGACGGCGACCGGAGGCGGCAACGACCTCGACGAGTCTCATGGCCGTGAGAAGGCCGTCGCCGGTTACGAGATCCTTCAGGAAGATCACGTGACCCGACTGCTCGCCCCCAAAGGAGGCGTCGTGTTCGCGGAGTCCTTCGAGAACGTATCGATCCCCCACCTTCGTCTGCACGAGGTTGATGTCCAGCGCCTCCATCGCCTTGCGGAACCCCAGATTGGACATCACGGTGGCGACGACGGTGTCGTTCTTCAGCCGTCCACGCGCGTGTAGATGCTGAGCAATGATCGCCATGATCACGTCGCCGTTGGCCGGAACCCCATCCTCATCAACCGCTATGAGCCGATCTGCATCGCCATCGAAAGCGAGTCCAATCCTGCCCCGGGCCTCTTTGGCGAGAAAACTCGGAGATGTAGCCCCGACCCCGGCATTGATGTTCGTACCGTCTGGATCAGCCGCGACGACGGTCACCCCTGCTTTGAGCCGTTCGAACAAACGCGGAGCAGTCTTGTATGCGGCGCCGTTCGCACAGTCCAGAACGACCTCGAGACCGCGGAAGGTGTATTCCGCCTTTTCCGCCAGGAAGTCGAGGTAGGTCGAAGCGGCCTCCCGATTGACGAAACGAGTTCCGATGTTGTCACCGACGGCGACGTTCATTCGGCGCCCGGACCGGAGACGACCTTCGATATCGTCCTCTTCGGGATCCGTGAGCTTGGCTCCGGTCTGGCCCAGGAACTTGATCCCATTGTCGGCGGCAGGGTTGTGCGAGGCGCTGACGATGGCGCCCATCATCGCCCCGGTGGACCCGGTCAGATAGGAGACGCCTCCGGAGGGCAGAACGCCAACATCCATGGTGTCGATTCCTACGCTATGGAACCCAGCCTGTAGCGCGGACGACAGCATCTCACCGGACCGGCGAGTATCACGTCCGACAACGACCGGCCCATGCGGAAGCGCCTCACCGGCGGCGCGGCCCAACTCCATGACGAAGTCGGGGCTCAGTTCGGTGTTGGCGACACCGCGGATTCCATCGGTGCCGAAGAGTCTGCGACCCTCCCGCAGCACGACTAGCGCTTGGTGTACTGCGGAGCGCGGCGGGCCTTGCGAAGGCCGTACTTCTTGCGCTCAACTCGACGAGCGTCTCTCGTCAGCAGCCCATTGCTCTTCAGCTCGGGCCGTAACTCGGGAATCAACTCGACGATCGCCCTGGCGATTCCGAGACGAATGGCATCGGTTTGCCCGGTCGTTCCGCCGCCGTGGACGGTAGCCATGACGTCATAGCGACCCTCGACCTCTCCGACGCGGAGGGGTTCGAGAACACGAATCCGTTGTGCCATCGTCGGAAAGAAATCTTCCAAGGAACGGTCGTTGATGACGACGCGGCCGCTGCCCTCATGCAGTCGGACACGAGCGACCGAGGACTTACGGCGCCCGGTTGCCTGAACGAGTGGCTTGGACATCAGGCCTCCACCTTTCGGATCTTGAATACGAGCGGCTGTGGTGACTGCGCCTCGTGCGGATGGTCGGGTCCGGCGTGCACCTTCAGCTTCTTCAGCATTTGACGGCCGAGACGGTTCTTGGGAAGCATCCCCTTGACTGCTCGCTCGATGACCGCCTCCGGGCGACGTTCGATCAGTGAGGCAAAGGACTCTTCTTTGAGTCCACCCGGGAAGCCGGAGTGGCGGTAGTAGATCTTGCGTTCGGACTTGCTGGAGGTAACGGCGACCTTGTCCGCGTTGACAACCACCACGTAGTCGCCGACGTCGATGTGTGGTGCGTACTGGGGCTTGTGCTTGCCGCGCAGTACCTGGGCGATCTCAGACGCCAGCCGTCCCAGCGGGAGGCCCTCGGCGTCCACGACGTGCCAAACGCGCGGCACCTCGTCAAGTTTTGGTGAATAGGTCTTCTGCATCCTTAGAAATCCTCGCGAGGGGAGAGCCCCGCGATAGCGAAGCCGACGCATGGTATCGGATTCTCCCCTCCACAGTCAATCTGGCCGCACAGCCCCGTTCCTGTCAATCGAGCGCACCGTTTCTGGCGCCCCGCATTGACAGAAATCCCGAGCCTCCTTTCGTGGCAATCGGGCATACCAATCT
>CBDTUP010000144.1:0-6712 GCA_965363685.1 uncultured bacterium
ACCGCCATCCACCCCCCACGATCACATCGGGGGTCTGGTCGGCCGCTTCCAGGACCGCCCGAACCTCCTCGAGCGTGTCACACTCGGACAAGTCGATTCCCCGCGCCTCAAACGGGCCTTCGGTCAAGTGCGAGTGCGAGTCGATGAAACCCGGCAGGACCAGGTGATCGTCCGGGAGATCGATGACCAGCGTATCCGGACCGATCAACGCGTCGATCGCCCTTTCAGTGCCGACTGCGGCGATCACAGCGGCTTGAACCGCAATGGCTTCGGCCCACGGATTGCCCGGGTCGACGGTATAGACCCGTGCCCCGCGCAGGACTAGATCTGCCTCGCTCATGTGTCATTCCTCCCAGGCGAAGTGGCAGGCGGCTCTTTCGGTTTTGGACGCACCTGTTAGGTGTGGCTCGGATTGCTCACAGATTCCCTGAGCAATGGGGCAGCGGGGCCGAAAGCGGCAGCCTGAGGGGAGGTCGAGGGCGCTGGGTGGTTCGCCTTTGAGCGCCGACTCGCCCGGCTCCTTCTTCACGCCGAACTTCGGCGCGGCTGCCATGAGCGCTTTGGTGTAGGGATGGCGCGGATCCTCAAACAGGTCGCGGGTGGATCGATCTTCGACCGCATTCCCCAGGTACATGACGATTACCCGGTCGCTCACGTATCGCACCACCGCGAGGTCATGCGAGATGAACATGAGGGTGAGGCCGAGGTTCTCTCGCAGTGAGTTGAGCAGGTTGAGGATCGGTGCCTGCACCGAAACGTCCAAGGCCGCCACCGCTTCGTCGGCGATGAGTACTTCCGGCTCGAGTGCCAGCGCCCGGGCGATCCCGATGCGCTGGCGCTGTCCGCCGGAGAGGCGACGGGGTAGTGCTTTGAGCAGGGATGGTGGCAACTCGACGAGTTCCATCAGCTCGGCGCACCGATCCCTGATCTTCTCGGGCGGGACTATCTCGTGGACTCGCAGGAGCTCGGACAGCATCTTCTCGACGGTCAGCGATGGGTTGAGCGACGAGCTCGGGTCCTGGAATACCATCTGGATGCGGCGCATTGTGGATCGACTCCGCTTGCCGGCGAGGTCTACGCCGTCGAGGTGAATCGACCCCGATGCCACCGGCACCAGGCCGGTGATGGCTTTGGCCAGCGTCGACTTGCCGCAGCCCGATTCGCCGACGATGCCGATCGACTCTCCACGATCCGCCTCGAAGGAGATTCCGTCGACGGCGGTGAGGATCGGCAACGGATCGCCCTTGAGGCGGGCGGCGATTATCGATCCGACCTTGAACTTCACGGTCACGTCGTTGATCTCGAGGAAGTGGGTCATTGGCCCACACCCTCGATGAGCTCGGGATGGATACAGGCGGTAGTGCGGTCCGGTCCGATGTCGGCCAGGTGGTGATCCGCCGAGGTGCAATCTCCCCGGGCATAGGGGCAGCGCGGAGCAAAGCGGCAACCGGGCGGAAAGCTGCGCGGATCGGGTGGGCGGCCCTCGATACCGATCAGCATTTCGGAGGTCGCCCCAAACGACGGCACCGAATGCATTAGGGCCTCGGTGTATGGGTGCTGAGGGTCGGCGAAGACCTCCTCAACGGGTCCGGTCTCGACGATCCGCCCCGCGTACATGATGGCGAGCCGGTCGCAGATCTCACCGAGGACTGCCAGATCGTGGCTCACGAAGATGATCGACATGTTTAGCTGAGTCCGGAGCTCCTGGAGCAAACCCAGAATCTGGTCCTGGATGGACACGTCGAGCGCCGTTGTCGGCTCGTCGCAAAGAAGCAACTGCGGTTCCACCGAGAGGGCAGTGGCGATCATCACGCGCTGGCGGAGTCCGCCCGACAATTGATGGGGCCACATGCGGGCCCGCCGTTCGGGCGTCGGTATTCCTACCAGGCGCATCAGTTCGATTGCCCGCTCGCTCGCTTCCTTCTTGTCCATGCCCTTGTGGAGCTTCGGTCCTTCGGCGATCAGGTCACCGACCCGCATCGTCGGGTTGAGGGCGGTCATCGGCTCCTGAAAGATGATCGAGATCCCGTGGCCGTGCACGTCGGCTGGGGCGTATGGGACGGGGCCTTCCTGGCCCAGAGCGAAGCGAAGGTCGCCCCCTACGGCGGCATTCGGTGGGAGCAGCCCGATGATGGATTTGAGAGTGAGGGTCTTGCCAGAGCCCGATTCTCCGGCGATTCCCAGCGCCTCGCCGCGGTCGAGATGTAGAGAGACGCCGTCGACTGGCGTGACCGTGCCCCCGTGCACGTCGAACGTGACGCTGAGTCCGGCGACGTCTAGAAGAAGCTTGCTCATGCCCGCAATCCCTCTTCGAGTCCCTCGCCGATCAATGACAGACCGAGTCCGAGGCCGACGATGACGAGGCCGGGCACGGTGGCAAGCCACCAATTGGTCCGGATGAAGGACTGACCGTCTGCGATCATCGCTCCCCACTCGGGAGTTGGCGGCGGAATGCCGAGCCCGAGGAATGAGAAGGCCGCCAGCGCCAATGTGGCGAACACGATGTCGCTCGGCAGGTACACCAGCGTCTGGTTTATCACATTGGGGAATACATGCACCCGGAGGATGCGCAGTCGGGAGAGTCCGGCGACCCGGACAGCGTGGACGTAATCGAGATCCTTCACTCGCAGCACCTCGCTGCGGATGATCCGGGCATAGACCACCCAGGCCAGCACCGTGAAAGCGATGATTATGGACCGCGCACCCTGGCCGAGTGCAAACACCAGCACGATCACCAGGATGTAGGCTGGAAACGCTTGGAAGACATCGGCGGTCCGCATGATGACTGTATCCGTCCAGCGACCGAAGAACCCGGCCAGCGCTCCGAGGATGGTCCCGAGGATGGCCGGGAGCAGAGCACCGAGGAAACCGAGTGGGATATCCGTTCGCGCCGCGTAGAGCAAGCGGGAGAAGACATCGCGCCCCAACTCGTCAGTCCCGAGTAGATGTTCAGCACTCGGTGTGGCCAGTTTCTCTGCCGGTGCGATCGCGAGCGGGTCGTGGGGTGCCAGCAGCGGGGCAAACAAGGCGATGAGTATGTACGCTGACACGATGGCGGCGCCGACCCAGACCTTCTTCGGGAGCCTTCGCCACCTGCCCGGATCTCCGAGGGGAGCCAACTCGTGCTGCGGCGCATCCGGAACTCCCTCGAATGGCGAGGTGGGAGGCATGGTCATGCTTCGATCTCCACTCGCGCGTCGAGAATGGCCGTGATGACGTCGGCCAGCAGGTAGACCGCGACGACGACTAGAGAGAAGAGCAGCGTGTATCCCTGCACCGATGGGAGGTCCCGGCTGCGTGCTGCCAGCACCAGTCCCTGCCCGACGCCCGGCAGCGCAAAAGTCGTCTCGATCACCACCGCGCCGAACAGCAGATATCCGATGTCAATGGCAATCAGCGTGACTCCGGGACCTGCGGCATTGCGCAGCACGAAACGGCGCACTAGACGGTTGCCTGCGACCCCAATCGATCGGGCCGTCGAGACGTAGTCGGATTCGAGAACCGAGATCAAGGAGGCCCGAAGCCCGCGAATGATGAAGGGTGACGATCCGATGGCCAACGTCAAGGCCGGGAGCACGATCGAATGGAGCTTCTCGGCGAAGGTCTCTCCAAACCCGCCGGCAGGGAACCACCCGGTACGGAGGGCCACCAGGAGTAACAGGATCACTCCTGTCCAGAATGCCGGCATGCTCATCCCGAGCAAGCCGAGACCACGAATGGCGTGATCGATAGGCCGGTCCTTGCGCAAGGCAGAAATCACCGCCAGCGGCACGCTGATCAGGAGCGTCAAAAGGACTCCGACGCCTAGCAGCCAGACGGTGACCTCGATCCGCTCACCGATAATCGATGCGACCGGTTTGCGGGACTTGTAAGAGAATCCGAGGTCGCCCTGTAGAACGTCGCCGACGTATCGCCCATACTGCACTATGACCGAGTCGTTGAGTCCCAGTTCCTCTCGGACCTCCTCGAGGTCGGCCTCGGATGCTCGTAGACCGACGATCTGACGGGCCGGGTCGCCGGGAGTGACCTGCAGCACCATGAACACCACCAACACGATGCCAAATAGCATCGGGATGGCCTGCAGCAAGCGTTTCAGCACGAATCCGAATCGGCCCAATTCGGTTGCTCCCTCATCTAGGCAGGTTGGGGTCGCCGGGCTAGTGCCCGGCGACCCCAACCAGTATTGCTTGTCGGACGGTGGCTAGCCACCGAGTCCGATCGTGTCCCAGTAGGAGAGCGGCCAGGGAGCTTGCCAGTACCCTGTGAGGTTCTGGTTGGCCGCGGAGATATAGGGACCCTCCAACAGCGCAATTGCCGCCGCGTTCTGGAACGCCTCGTCCTGGATCTTCAATACGGCTGCATCCATGTCGGCCTGGGTTTCCGCGGCCGCATAGGCGAACCAATCGTCCCAGAGGGTGTCGGTCTCGAACCCGGAGAACAACCATGCGGTGGACGCGATCCAGATCATTGGGTCCGAAATGTCGGGCGTAATCGCCCCGTAACCCCAGATCGTCATGTCGGCATCGAGTCCGTAGGCCCGGTCGAGGAATGCTCCGGTCTCGAGTCCGGTCAGCGTCACGTTGATCCCGATCTCGGCCAGATTGGCCTGGAGGATCTGTGCCATGAGCGCGTGATTCTCGGCACCCGAGTCGTAGAGCACCTCGGTATCGAATCCCCCGGCGGCTGCCGACTGATCCAACAGGTCCTGGGCCATTGCCAGGTCCCGGCGGTAGTACGGCTCGGAGGGCGCCACCCAACCCCGGATGTTGGGCGCCAGGATCCCGCTTGGCAGTCGGGTCCACTGTGCACCCATGGCGGCCACCATGGCCTCGTAGTCGATCGCGTAGGCGACCGCCTGACGGGCGAGCACATCGTCGAACGGCGGCCTCAGCACGTTGAGGCCAAGGTGATCGACGGCGTGGATCTTCGGGATGTACAGGTCTGCCGGGTCGTACTGCGCTGCCTGCACCGGGTTGATGAGTGTGTTGATTTGTACTTCGCCCGCTTCGAAGAGGATCTGCCGCTCCACCTCATCCGCGATTGTCTGCACAACGACTCGATCAACAATCGGGCGGGCCGGGTCGTGGTAAAACTCGTTGCGTGAGAGTTCCACGCGGTCGAGCGACCAGTTGTCCACCTGGAAGGGTCCCGCTCCGATCGGGTTGTTGTAGAACTCGTCCTCGGTCATTCCGGCGAAGTCCTTGGGCATGATGCCCGAGACCGATGACGCCATGATCGGCAAGATCGTGTTGTCGGGGTACGCGAGTTCAAACGTGATCTCCCGGCCCTCGGCCGTGATTGCGGCGATGGAGTCCCAGGAAGGTCCGAAATTGGGCCCCGCCCGCCAGACGTCGAGCGAGAAGAGAATGTCGTCGACGGTCACCGGATCGCCGTTGCTGAACGCTGCACCCTCTTGAAGGGTGAAGGTCATTGTCATGGCGGCCGGGTCGTAGTTCCACGTCTCGGCCAGTCCGGGTTCGAGACCCACCCCGTCTTCGGCGAAGCGCAGCAGTGGCTCCATCACGTTCAGGTGGAAGCCGTAGTCGCCGTACGCAGACGCCGCGTCGAGCACCCATCCGCCGAACGTTTCGAAGATGGCGATGTTCAGCGTCCCGCCGCCTTCATCCGGTGCGGCCGTTGTGTCTGGTGCCGCGGTGGCGTCGGTGCCGGCCTGGGTCGTGGCGGATGCCGCCGTTGTCTCGGTGGAGTCGCCGCCACAGGCTGAAGCAAATAGCGCGAGCACCACCATCAATACGATTGCTGTATATCGTGTCTTCATTCCGATCTCCTTCCGGAGTCCCGTTTGCCCATTGGCGAGCGGCCCTTCGTCATCCTATCACTTGATAGGCTTGGTTGCAGGACCCCGAGTACAACCGGAGCCGCGTTCGGAGGGTCGACTTTCGTCGGTGGAATCAGCGCCTGGCCAACTGGGAAGTTTCTCGCCCTTCGGGCGGCGTACGGGCTGTAGATTGCTACTGAAGCCGCACGCATGAAGCAGAAAGGAAGGACCGACCGTGGCCGGCGTCGGTGATGTTGATATCTATGACTTCATTGCGGACCTCCCAAAGGCCGAGCTCCATCTCCACATCGAAGGAACCCTTAGCCCGGAGACCGTCCTCAGACTTGCCCGCCGGAACGGAGTCGATCTGCCATTCTCCTCCACAGCGGAGATAGAGCAGGCCCTCGAGGACCGTCCCATCGATCTCGAGGGGTTTCTGGACCACCACTACCTGGTCGTTCAGGTCATTCGTACCGAGGAGGACTTCTTCGATGTCACCTATGAACTGCTCCGCGAGTGCCGAGAGAACAACATTGTTTACACCGAGCTGTTCTTCGACCCTCAGGCTCACACCAGCCGAGGGGTCCTATTCGACTCGATCGTCGAGGGGATCGGCGAAGGACTCCGGAGGGGCTCGGGCGACTTCGGCGTAGAGGCGGGTCTCATCATGTGTCTCAATCGTGAGCGCAGCGTTGCGAGTGCCCGGGAGATGCTCAGCCTCGCCGAGCCATATCGCGACCAGATTCTGGGACTAGGGCTGGACTCATACGAGGAGGGCAATCCTCCCCGCAAATTCGTCGAGATATACGCCAACGCCCGTGATCGCGGCTATCACCTGACGGCGCACTGCGACGTCGATCAGACCGACTCAGTGGACCACATCTGGGAGTGTCTCGACCTACTCGGCGTCGAGCGAATCGACCACGGCGTCAA
>CBDTUP010000145.1:0-6708 GCA_965363685.1 uncultured bacterium
AGGCACTTCTCCTTTTTCGAAATGCTGGGCAATTTCAGCTTCGGCGACTACTTCAAGGAGAAGGCTATTCCGTGGGGATATGAGCTGATGACTGAGGTGTACGGGATCGATCCGGAGCGTCTTTGGTACACCGTCTACGAAACCGATGACGAAGCGGCTGAGATCTGGATTGATCAGGTTGGAGTTCCGGCCGATCGCGTTCAGCGCGGCGGCAAGGACAACTTCTGGCAGATGGGTGTTCCGGGACCATGCGGTCCATGTTCCGAGATCTTCGTTGATCGTGGTGAGCAATGGGGAGAACCAGGCGGCCCGATAGGGGGCGGTGAGGAACGGTTCGTCGAGATCTGGAACCTCGTGTTCATGCAGAACATCCAGGATGAGCCGTACCACGTGATTGGTGACCTACCGGCGAAGAGTATCGACACCGGTATGGGCTTGGACCGGCTGGCGATGGTGCTGCAGGGCTCCGATACAGTTTTTGATACCGACATTGTTCGGCCAATCCTCGATGCCGGCGCGGTTGCGTGCAGTGCTCGATACGGAGACAACGAGTCCGCCGACGTATCTCTGCGGGTGCTGGCCGACCACGGGCGGGCGATGACGTTCCTCATTGGAGACGGAGTAGTGCCTTCCAACGAGGGTCGCGGCTACATCCTTTGCCGTCTGTTGCGTAGGGCCGTTCGACATGCCTGGCAGCTCGGTAGCTCCGATCTGGTCACGCCGAAACTCGTCTCAACCACGATCGACGTGATGGGGGAGGCGTACCCCGACCTGAACGATCAACAGGAGTTCATCCTCGACGTCGTATCGAGAGAAGAGTCGCGCTTCCGTCGCACTCTCGAAAGCGGCCACAACCTCCTCGATACCGAGTTGGCCGTGCTCGACGAAGGAGCGCATTTACAAGGGCAGGTCGCATTCAAGCTGCACGACACGTTTGGTTTCCCAATCGAGTTGACCAAAGAGATCGCTGCCGAGCGAGGCTACGGAGTCGACGAGGATGGTTTTGAGACCGCCATGGACGAGCAACGAAGCCGTGCCAGATCCGCATGGAAGGGCGGCGAAGAGGCTGCTGCTGAGGATTTGTACCGCCGCTTGCTCGACGATATCGGCCTGACGGCGTTCCTTGGATACGACCTAGAGGCGACCGATGGTCGAATTCTGGCGATCTTGTTGCACGGCGAACCTGTCGAAAGAGCAAGCCAGGGGGATGAGGTGGAGGTCTTCCTCGATCGAACACCGTTCTACGCCGAAGCCGGTGGGCAGGTGGGCGATGTTGGTCGAATCGGAAGTGATTCCGGTGTCCTGTCGGTGACCGATACGCAACACGCGGTCCAGGGTCTGTACTCGCATCGCGGCAAGGTCGCTTCCGGGTTCCTCCAAGTCGGACAGGATGTGAGGACTGCGATTGATTCACCTCGCCGCGAGATGATCCGCAAGAGTCACACCGGTACGCATATTCTCCATTGGGCTCTGCGCGATATCGTCGGTGACCATGTGAAGCAGGCGGGCTCACTGGTAGAAGCCGGCCGTCTCCGCTTTGACGTGACTCACTATGCAGCCATCACGCAGGAAGAGATCGCAGAGGTTGAACGCCTCGCCAACGAGAAGATCATCGCCAACTCGTTGGTGGAAACGGTGGAGGCAACCAAGGACGAGGCCGAGAGCATGGGAGCTATCGCCTTCTTTGGGGACAAATACGGCGACGTCGTCCGAGTCGTGAAGGTCGGTGACTTCTCGACCGAGTTCTGCGGTGGAACCCACACTCCGGCAGCCGGACAGATCGGCCCACTCATCGTGAGCGGTGAATCGTCGATTGGTTCGAATATGCGACGTATGGAAGCCCTCACGGGAACCGGCGCATATCAGTACCTGGTTGGCGTACGCGATTCGCTGTCATCGGCCGGCCAGATGCTGCGATCGACCCCAGCGGAGGTACCGGAACGGGTTCGGCAGATGATCGAGCGTAACAAGGAACTCGAGTCAGAAGTCTCGCGGATGGCCGATCGATTGCGATCTGAAGCAGCCGGCGAGGCGGCAGCATCTGCCAGCAAGGTTGGCGATCACGCATACGTGATTCTCGATCGGCAGGACTTGGCCCCCGACGCGATGCGAGCGCTTGCCCTGGAGACGCGTGATCGTCTGACGTCAGGTATCGCCGTCGTCGGATCGGTGAATGAGGGCAAAGGAGCGCTCGTGGCTGCCGTTTCCAAGGACCTCGTAACGGCAGGAGTTTCGGCGGCAGAACTGATCGCGCCGGCGGCACGAGTACTCGGAGGCGGCGGAAGCCGCGATCCGGAGCTAGCCCAGGCTGGTGGGCCGCGCGGCGACGGGCTGGCTGAAGCGCTCGATATAGCTCGACAGGCGATCGAATCCGCACTCGGAGGTCTCTGACCTGTCCAGGATCATGGGAGTCGACTACGGCGAGCGCCGCGTTGGTGTGGCGCTGTCCGATCCGCTGCACATAACGGCGGCGGGGTTCACCGTGATCGACACCTCGACGACCGACGTGGTCGAGGCTCTCCTCGAGATAGCTAGAGAGCAAGAGGTTGAGAGAGTTGTTGTGGGATTGCCGGTGTCTCTGTCGGGCTACGAAGGTCCCTCCGCGCAAGCCGCTAGGGCTTTGGCCGATCACATCGCCGAGGCATCAGGCCTCCCGGTCGAGCTTTCGGATGAACGCTTCACGACGCGGACTGCGGAATCCGCCCTCCTTGAAGCTAACGTTCGACGGCGCCGCCGCAAGCAGTTGGTCGACAAGATCGCGGCGGCGGTGATGCTCCAAAACTATCTGGACAAGGCATGACGTACGATCCGTTCGATTCTGATCAACATCTCGATGAGCCTCCACGCTCCAGCCGCTCGCTCGGCGTTGTGGTGGCCATCCTGGTGATTGCCGGCATTGCGATCTTCGGGGCCAAGGCCGCGGCCGACTGGGTCGGCGACCTTACAGACGGTACCCCGGATGACGTGACAGCTCCTTCGGTGGAGGCGGGGGAGTCGATCACGGTCCAGATTCCGGACGGAGCCTCTGCACGAACGATCGGTGAGTTGCTGGCTTCCCGCGGTGTCGTTGCGTCTTCTCTCCAGTTTGAAACGGCGGTCCGTCTGGCAGGTGCAGATTCGGAGCTGCAGGCCGGGCAATACGATCTGCTGACCGGAATGAGCAACGACGATGTGATCACTGTGTTGATGAGGGGACCTGTGGTGGACTCCTATTGGATAACCGTCCAGGAAGGCCTCCGAATCGGCGAGGTTCTCGAGCGGATTTCCGAACAGACCGTCTTCACTGTTCCCGAACTCGAAGCAGTGTTGCCCGATGGTTCGGTTGAGACCTCACTACTGCTGGGAGGGCAACCGGAGATGCTGCAGGAATGGGAGGGGCTCCTGTTCCCCGATACCTACGAGTTCCTAACGGAATCGGGCCCAGAGGTAGTCCTGGGGTTGCTAGCCCGCACGATGGAAAGCAGAGTGGCTGCCATAGACTGGTCGGAGCTGGAGGCTGCCGGCTACACGCCGTATGAGGGGATAGTGATTGCCTCCCTGATCGAGTCCGAGACCAGGGTAGACACCGAACGTGAGTTGGTTGCCGCCGTGGTCTGGAATCGCCTGGAAATCGATATGGCGCTCCAGATCGACGCTACCGTCCTCTACGCGCTCGGTGAGCGTCGGACCGGGCTGACTCTGGCCGACCTCGAGGTCGACTCGCCCTACAACACCTATCTGCAGCCCGGACTTCCCCCCACACCGATTGGTGGGCCCGGCAAAGCATCGCTGGAGGCTGCAGCTGCGCCGGCTGATGTCGACTTCCTCTTCTACGTGCTCACCAGCCTTGATGGCACCCACTCGTTCACCGCCGACTACAACGAGTTCCTGAACTTCAAGAATCAGGCGAAGGAGGATGGAGTCCTTCCATGACGGCTCGATATGCGGTCGTCGGCAACCCCGTCACTCACTCCCTGTCTCCGGCAATCCAACAGGCGGCATTCGATCACGTGGGCCTAGACGCTCGATATGACGCAGTCGAGGTCGATGCGGCCGGCCTGAGCGATGTGTTCCAGGAGCTTCGGGACGGCCGGCTGGCGGGAGTCAATGTGACCATGCCGCACAAGCACCGGGCATTTCAACTTGCCGATGTCGTTGAGGGGGACGCCCGTCGTGCCGAATCGGTCAATACTCTTGCTGTCAGCGGCGCGGC
Organism: uncultured bacterium; assembly: GCA_965363685.1. Lineage (GTDB taxonomy): Bacteria > Actinomycetota > Acidimicrobiia > Spongiisociales > JAHEDJ01 > JAHEDJ01. Next base: position 4,193 of record CBDTUP010000145.1, read on the forward strand.
CATTCGTGGGACGTCCACCGACATTCCGGCCGTCCTCAAAGTATGGGACCAAAGAGAATTGCCGGTGGGATCTGTACTGATCCTGGGCAGCGGGGGAGCGGCGGCGGCTGCGTTGGTGGCACTGGAAGGGACCGGCATCTTCCTGGCTGCGCGGACAAGCTCATCAGCTAGATCGCTCCTTGGACGACTCCAAATCGAAGGCAAGGTTGTTCCTTGGGGCACATCTGTTCCCGGTGCAGTGATTGTCAACGCCACCCCATTGGGTATGAGGGGAGAGACTCTTCCGACAGGAGTCATCTCGCAGTCTGCAGGGCTTTTCGATATGGCCTACGGAAGCCTCCCAACGCCGTCCATAGTGACGGCCCGGGGTCTCGGTCTACCTGCGGCGGAAGGCATGGACATGCTGGTAGAACAGGCCGCCCTCTCATTTGAGGCCTGGACCGGACGATGCGCTCCTCGAGAGGAGATGCGCGCAGCAGCGCAAATCGCTCAAGGGTGGTGATCCTGACGCCGAAGTTTCGGAAGATGGGGTCAACCGAGGAGTAGAAACATGGCGTTGACAGGGACGCTCGAATCAATCCCCCTGCCCGAAGTTCTGCGGATGTTGTCTCGTTCCCGCAAGTCCGGGTGCCTCCGCGTTGATGCGGGCGGCCTACAGGGCAAGATATACCTGAGCGATGGTTGGCTCACCTACGCCACTACTCGCCGCGATCAGGATCTGCGCGCAGATCTCTTGTCGGCAGGCATGGTCGATGAAGCCGGCTGGAAGTACGTCGAGCGTCGTGAACGGGGTATCGCTGAGGTACTCACCGAAGGGAATGAACAGGAGGATCTGACTCAGTTCATCTCGGAGCAGATCACCGACGTACTCTTTCGTTTGAGTAGGCCCGGGCACGGAACTTTTGATTTCGGCGAAGATGTCGGACCGCATTATCCGACTGAACAGCAGATAAATATCGAGGTCTGCCTCGACGAAGCTGAGAAGCGCATTGCCCAATGGAGGCTCATCGAAGAAGTCATCCCGGGCGTCAACTTCCGCCTCCGGATGGTCCAGGAGCTTCCCGAAGAGGCACGCGAGGTGACTATCACCGTAGATACCTGGCGGCTCCTGTCGGCCCTCAACGGGCAGGGGACGGTCGAGGAGGTCGCATCGCGGCTGGGAACCACCGATTTCAAGATTGCTCAAGTGATGGCACAGATGGTCCGCCAGGGCCTACTCGAGGTTGTCGATCAACTCGCACCCGCCAGGTATTCGTACGGCGAGGGAGAGGAAGAGACCACCGACCCGGAGCCGATTGTGGACGAGAGTCCCGACGATTTCACCATCTTGCGGTCCACCGACGAAGCCATCGACGAAGATGACGTAGTCGATGATGAAGACGTCGACGAAACCGATCTCCTGCAAAGCGTCATTGAAGGATTCAGTGGAGACGAGGGCGAACCGGCAGAGGGTGCTGAGCGTTCCCTCGGCCGCCGTCGTGGACTCGGCGCACTCGCTCGCGAACTCAGCGATCTGACAGAGTAGGAGAGTCTGTGAGCGGGGATACGGGGCATCTGGGGACACTTCTCCTCGACGAGGGGCTGGTAACTCCCGAAACCCTGGAGACGGGTATGAATCTCCAGGAAGAGACCGGGCGTCCGCTCGGTCGCGTCCTGGTAGAGGAAGGACTCGTCGAAGAATCCGATCTGGTCCGCGCGCTCGCCAAACACATCGGGATCGAATACGTAGACCTCAATGCGGTCACGGTTGACCCCGCTGCCGCCGCCCTCATACCCGAAGCTCTGGCCCGGCGGTATGCCGCTATTCCGATTGCATTCGAAGGCGACGCGCTTGTTGTGGCGATGGCGGACCCCGCCAACGTGCTCGCCATCGACGATATCCGCGCACTGACAGGCCGCGATGTCTCTCCCCGAGTAGCGACCCGCTCCGACGTCGAGCGTTCAATCGGTGGCGTGGCGGGCCTCGAGGATTCGGTCTCCGATCTGGCCGACTTCGCAGGCGATGACGACATCGAGGCTCAGGATCTGGCCTCCGTAGAAGCCGCCACTGAGGACGCACCGGTCGTCAAGCTCGTCAACATGCTGATCTCGAAGGCTGCTGCCGACAGAGCCTCCGATATCCACATTGAGCCGACGGAACGCGACCTGCGCGTCCGATATCGGATCGACGGTGTTCTCCACGAGATCATGCGGACCCCGCGATCGATCATGAACGCGGTCGTCAGCCGTCTGAAGATCATGGCCGATATTGATATCGCCGAGAGACGGAGGCCGCAGGACGGACGTATCAGCCTCAAGGTGGGCTGCCGTGCGATCGACTTGCGCGTGTCATCGCTTCCTACGATCTACGGTGAGAAGGTCGTCATGCGTATCCTCGACACCTCGCAGGCGCTCCTCCAACTCGAAGATCTCGGGTTCCTACCCGATACCCAGACACGGTTCGAGGAATCCTTCACCAAACCATATGGAACGATCCTTGTGACGGGACCTACCGGCTCTGGGAAGTCGACCACCCT
>CBDTUP010000146.1:0-6679 GCA_965363685.1 uncultured bacterium
TTTCAAGTTCCCGGTAGCGGGTTCCAAGTCGACAACGACACCTGCAACTTGGAGCTTGAAACTCCCTACGCTGCCCTCTCCTTGATGATCTTGGGAATGCTGATTCGTCTGATCGCCCGCAATCCCGGGATCTGGCTGATGAACGCAACCGCGATCATCGCCAGCGAGGCCCAAACGAAGGTCATCGGCTTCACATACAGATCGAACGAGAACATGTCGCTGCTGAAGGTCCCCAATGCGGCCTGTGACAAGTAGTAGCCGGCCACGAGTCCGATCGGAATCCCCATCATCACCACGATCAGGTTCTCCGTAGTGATCAAGCGACTGATCGAGCGTCGGTCGGTCCCCACCGCCAGCAGGGTCGCAACCTCACGTGACCGCTCGGCGATATTCACGCTCATCGCGTTGAATATCAAAGCGAACGCCATCGCTCCACCGAAGACGAGCATCACACCGACGAAGGCATAGAAGAGCACCATGAACTGCTGCATCATGTCGAACAGCGCCTTCGAGTCATTGAATGCTGCAACTGCAGAGAGGTCCGTGATGGCGGAACGGAGATCGGACCCTTCGACGCCGTCCTCATAGCGAATCAGCGCCGAACCGGCCGGTAACCGGAGGCCGGTCAGCTCTTCCACCCGCTCAGTTGACAGATAGGCAAGGGTCCCGAGCGGTTCATCGAGGAACCCACCGATCTCAGCCTCGAATGATGCCCCGATGGCTCCAACCTGAATCTCGATCGAATCACCAACCTCCACGTCAAGGAGATCTCCTACCGCCTTTCCGACCAGTAACCCGGACGAACGGAAGTCGAGCCAGTCGCCGTCGACCGATAGGAACCGGTGCATTTCGGTATTTGACGGCAACGCGACCAGGGCCGTGTCGTAGCCCTCACTGCCGGCAACCAACCTGGCCGGAACTTCGAGGCTCGCTTCGACCACGTCGACTCCGTCGACCCCACCGATTGCCGTCAGTTCAGCATCGCCAACCGGACCCGTGAAGTAGACCGTGGCATCCTCCTGCTGGATCTCGACGAACTGAGTGTCCATGAGGTGAGTGACCGTGTCGATCATGCCCCACGACACCAACACCAGCATCAGAGAGAGAACCACCCCGACGATCGTGTAGAGGGTGCGGCGAGGGTTGCGCCCGATCCCCCGCCAGGCCATCCGCCATCGAATCGGGAGTCTCCGCAACGGCGGAATTAGCCGCTCGATGAGGCTCGACCGCCCTCCACCCGTTGGGGTTTCGCCGCGCATCGCTTCGGCCGGACGGATCCGCGATGCAACCAGCGCCGGTGCCAGCGCCGCTACGAAGGCCGCTCCAACGCCGAACAGGATTCCGCCAATCGCGTTGACCGGGTGGAACTCGATGAGAGTCACCGGAATGGCCAGCATCCCGGTGTACATGCTCGTGATGAGGCCCGCCAGCAAAGCTCCGACGATGGCACCCGGAACCGCGGCGATCAAGCCCGGAACCACTCCATAACCGAGGTAGTGCTTGAGTACTTTTCGCCTGGTCATGCCGTTGGCCAGCATCGCTCCGATGTGAGGCCGTTGAGCGTGCACGAGGCGACTGATCATCACGTACGACGCGAGTCCTGCGGCAGTGAGAAACAGCAACGGAAAGAACCCGGCCATCTCCTCAAAGCCCTTGATGTCCTCTTCGAGCGCCGCGTTCGACGACTGCTCGGCCCGCGTGTAGTCACCGGTTGCGCCGGCGGCCGCAGCAATGCCGGAGAGCTGCTCGACCAGTGTGTCGTTCTCGGTGCCATCGTCGAAATAGACGGCCAGCTCATTCGGCCCGGAGGCAGTCAACGTTCTAGTGAAGTCCTCGGTGGCGAACACCACGCCGAAGTTCTCGGGAGTAGTGATCAGCTCCTGCCGACTGCGAGCCGGCCATATGTACTCAGGCGACGCGACCACCCCGGACACCTCGGCGGCAACCCACCGGTCCCCCAGAAGAAGGTCCACGCTGTCGCCGGGGCCGATTTCGAAGTGATTGGCCATGTGCTCTTCAACAAGCACGGCCTCGCCTGCCACTAGATAGGAACCCTCGATGATCTCGAGTTGATTCACCAACGCCTGCTCACCTGCGGGTACACCGACGACGCGACCAAGCATCTTGACTCCATCAACCCGCAACGGATGGTCGGCGACGGTCCTCACCGACGTCGACTCGACTCCATCGACCTCGGCCACCGAGACCTCCATAGTCTCAACGTCGCCGCCGACGTAGGTGAGGTTGGCAAAGCGGAAGTCCGTGAATGTCGCCTGGTAGGAGGCGTCCAGGTTCAGATAGGAGTCGTAGGAAGCTACGAACATCGCGACTCCCAGAAACACGGTGACTGCGATCGCAATGAACTGCGCTCTGTTTCGGCGAATGTCACGCCAGAGCTTTCTATTGAGTGTCGTCACCATGTCAATGCCTCGGCCTCCAAGGGAGACTCGATCCGTGTGTCATCGGTGATCATTCCGGACCGAAGTCGCAGCACGCGATCGGCCATTTCGCCGACTGCGGCGTTGTGGGTGACCAGCAAGACCGTCTGGTTGTTCCGGCGATTCAAATCTCGCAGCAGTCCCAGAATCATCCGCCCGGTCTCGAAATCGAGCTCACCAGTCGGCTCGTCGCACAAAAGAATCGGTGGCTCCTTGGCCAGGGCCCTAGCAATGGCCACCCGCTGTTGCTCACCACCGGACAGCTGGGATGGGAAGTGGTCAGCTCTGTCACTCAGACCGACGAGATCAAGAACCTCGCGGGCCCGATCTCCTCCGTCGTGTCCTGTCAGCTCTGCGACGAGTTCTACGTTCTCTGAGGCAGTGAGAGTCGGGATCAGATTGAAGAACTGAAAGATGAACCCAACTTGGGAGCGGCGGTAGGCGATTTGCTCGTCGGTGTTCAGGTTGGTGAGGTCCGTTCCGTTGACGGTCAGAGAACCGGCGGTGACATCATCGATTGCTCCGGTCAGGTTGAGAGCCGTCGTCTTTCCGGAACCACTCGGCCCGAGGAGAACCGTAAACTCACCGGACGGAATCTCCAGGTCCACGTTGCGCAACGCACGGACCGCACCGGCTCCCTCCCCATATGTCTTGTCGACTTGTTTCATGATGATGGACATTGGCGCTCCTAGGGATTGATTCCTTTGAAGACGAGTTCCACCCTTCGGGCGACACTGTCGATGAGGTCGGCCTGGGCAAAGCCGTCAAGGCTCAAATGCATTAGCAATTCAGTGATCAGAACGGAGTAGAGAACGAAAACGGCATCGTCGATCGCAATCTCGGCCGAGAGGCGACCTGCGTCACGGTGAACTGTCAACACGCCGGATAGCTGGGTGAGAAGCTGGCCATCGAGTCGGGCAAGTTCCTGAACCGCCTCACCACCACCGAGGCTGAATCGAAGTACCTCTTTGAGCAGTTCCGTGTCGGTGGCCACCATTACGTCGAGGTATGCGTTGAACAGATGGGTCACAGCCACCATCGGGTCGACGTCATCAGACACGGCCTCCCCACCAGCCTCGAGCATCTCCCCGACCTCGTTTTCGAATAGCGCTATCAGCAGAGATTGCTTCGATCCGAAGTAGTTGTAGAGAGTCCCGACCGAAACCTCAGCGTCGGCGGCGATGACTTCCATCTTGGCGGCATCGATTCCATCCGCAGTGAAACGGGCGGAAGCCGCGGCGAGGATGGCCCTGGTCGTCTTCTCCTTCTTGAGCTGCCGAAGTGACATATTCTTGAACCTTCTCTATTTTTAGAGTCGCTTCAAGTTTATGCCCTCCTTCGGAGCCAAGGAGGGTCGGAAGGTCCTGAGCGCGAGAGTCCGAAGGCCCATGTGAGTCGCGAGTCGCGAGTCCCGAGCCGGCGGGAGGTTTCAGGTTTCAGGTGGGCCTCACCTCCAACTGAGCTCGAGACTGGAGCCAATCGCCAATCGCTCAAGGCTCAAAGCCCAAAGCTCACAGCCTCCTACTCACCCCCGCAGCGCCGACCAGAAGATCCCGGGAAGCTTGGCGACAGAGGGATCAGCGTCCATGTCCACCATCTTCTCGGTGACGTGATGACGAGTCTTGTGGTCTGAGAACCAGAGCGGTTTCACCGGAGTGCGGAACGGAGCCCACAGGACGCTCTTCTGCGGTTTGTCGAACAGGTAGGTGTTGTGGACGACGCCTGTCCCGGACTGGATGTCAGTTCGATCATGCCCGGGAAAGGCACCCCAAGTTGTGCTGGTGGCGAAATAGCCGACCCCCGACCAAGCGTTGATACAGATCGTCCCGTACCGAAGATCTGCGATCGCCTGCTCCACTTCCGCCTTCACGGCGGGATCCTTCAATGACTCGGGGTGCACAATGATCGATGCACCGAGCGTGCCCCAAAGATGATCGTTGCTGAACTCGACCGCCCGACGGATGTACTCAACCGTGGTGCTGGTGTCGGGCAGGGCGGCTTCAGCAAACAGGCCGGTGAACGATTCGGTGGTGAAGCAAACGTTGTCGGAGGACTCGGCGCGCAGCCCTTCGATAAGCGTCCACGGAATAGTGCCGTCACCTTCTCCGAGAGTCGTAGCCTCCGGATGTGCAACGAGAAACGCTTCCCAACGCTCCCTTGCCCCCGGGTAATAAGCCGGCCGCTCGGGGGTGATCTCGAGCCCCTTCTTGATGGCGCTGATCACATCATCCCGCAGCTCCCAAGATTCCGGTGTCACGACAACGCGGGCCGCCACACAGTTGAATCCGGCGTTGTGCGTGAGCATCGCCGATATGTTCATACCCTGAAACTCAATGTCCTTTTCAGACCACGGTCCTGGAATGACGATCACCGGCGTGACGTTGCCTAGCTCGGCGGTGAACGGCTTGTCCATGATCGGATCATCCGCTCCTTTGCGAGCGGCTCCTTCATCACCAGTGCCGTACACGATCATCTCGTAGGTTTTGTCCGACCCGGTCATGTGAATCGACTCGACCAGTTCGTGTTGAGCGAGGTAGTCGCCCTCCTCGGCTCCGCCGTAGACGATCCGCAAGAATCCGTCCTCGATCAGGTCAACGAAGACCTCCTCGAACAGGGGTCCCAGATACTCATTGACGGGGTTCATCTTGAGAACGGCGACCTCGTTCTCAGCAAACAGCTTGTACATGACGTCCATGGGAGGAATCGAGGCGATGTTTCCTGCTCCCAACACGAGTCCCACCCGTCCGGATCGGTCGGCATCGTTGCGATAGGCGACAGCCTGGGTCTCAGTGAGTTCCTGGGGAGCAACGCCCGGCTGCATCCAGATTTCAGCCTTGATACCCGTCCACAGCAGTCGGTCAAACATGTCGGTGGGAAACACCCCGACCACCGTCTGCCCCTTGCGGGTCGTCACCGGGCCCGGGAACTGCGGGCTGCCATGATCGAGGATGTCCTGCAAAGAGTTCCGCAGCAGACGAGCGTTGCGAACGGTGAGGTGAGGGCCAGAGTTCCACTCCTCGGAGGCCACAGGATCATCGAACGGAATGCCCTTGGCCGCGCAGGCAAGTCGCACCCACCGCCCGGCCATGGCAGCCGACTTCTCCATAATCGAATCGAGATACCGGATCCGTTGTTGAATGGAGGTCTTCGCCCAGGTCCCCTTGGACTCCTGCAACTCGGCCAAGAACCTGTCGATTTCCGATTTCGGGGTTACGGGAATCGAATGCCGCCCCTCTGGGTGGACGATGCTGCCAACCGATGCGACCACGAAGACTCCTTTGAACGCTGAGGCAAAGCGTAGTTGAGTCCGGATCGACGGGTCAGACCGCCCCTAGGCGTCCGCCCGAACACCTCCGTGGCCGGCGCCCGGTCAGATCAACATCTCTAAGAGTGGTTGTCGTCACGGTTTCGTCGGTAGTCATCGCCTCATCCTCAACCTGGCCTTCACGGGCAGAACCACGAGGATCAGGGCGACGATTGCCCCAAGACGTCGCAAACTCGACTCCTTTGAATGTCAGAAGAGGATCCACGTCCAATACGTGCCGGTGGGTGGCAGCTGTGTGAAGTCTTCGTGAAGACACACCAGATCAATCGACGGAGAGCGAGTCCCGAAGATGGGGAGCAAACAACTCTGGCTCGAGCAGGAACGCATCGTGACCACGGTCGGAGTGGACGGTGATACGCCGCACTGCGACTCCCGCCGCCTTCAGCGCCGCCGCCAGCTCTTCCTGTTCATCCGGGTAGAAACACACATCGGAATCGATCGAGAACACCATGAACTGTTGACCGACGCACTTGCTCAATAGCTCTGTCAGATCGGTCGCGTCGGCCTGGCCCAGCAGGTCAAACGTCTGCCACAACTCCAGGATGTGCAGGTAGCTGTTGGCATCAAACCGCTTGACGAACTTCGTCCCCTGGTGCCACATATACGACTCGAGTGGATTGGTTATCTGGACATAGCCACCGGTCTCGTTTCGATCGACAACCTCGGACCTTGCCCGCTCCTCCATCGCATGGAGCGAAACGAAGGTCTTGTGGCCGATCATTCGAGCGAGGGCCAAGCCGCGATGCGGAGTAGGCCCACCATAGAAGTCGCCTCCACGGAACCGCGGATCGTTCTCGATGGCCAGCGATTGCTCGAAATTGTGGATTCTCTGCAAGGCGGTGACGCCCAGTCCGGCGGCAATCGGGATGACTACCTCCACACGATCCGGATAGCGGGTAGCGAGGCTCAGAGCCAT
>CBDTUP010000147.1:0-6672 GCA_965363685.1 uncultured bacterium
GCGATTCAATGGCGACGTAGGCTTCACCTTCCGGCACCTGGAAGCCTTCGGTGTAGATCTTGAAGTGGTGAATCAAGGCTTCCATTGATTCATCAATACGGGCACGCGGCGGTGGAGCGACCTTGCGGTCGTCGGTCTTGTAGTCACCCTCCGGCATGGCCTCGGCAATCTGTTTGACCAACGAGAGAGACTGCCAGATTTCCTCGACCCTGATCCGGTACCTGTCGTAGACGTCGCCGCGTTCACCGACCGGCACCTCAAACTGGTATTCCTCGATGCCGGAGTACGGGAACGCCTTGCGGAGATCCCAATCACAGCCTGCTGCTCGTAGTGTCGGGCCGGTGATTGAGTAGGCAAGGCATTCCTCGACCGTGATCGCCCCAACATCGCGGGTGCGACCGAGCCAGATCGGATTCGCCTTGAGGAGGTCTTCGTATTCGAGCATCCGGGGCGGAACCTTGTCGAGAATGAACTCGACGTCGTCCTGCCAATCGGGCGGAAGATCTGCAGCTACGCCGCCGGGACGGATGTAGTTGTGGTTCATCCGCAGACCCGTCGTCTTCTCAAAGAAGGCGAGTATCCGTTCCCGGTCCCTGAACCCGTACAACATCATCGACAGTGCGCCGATGTCCATGCCGTTGGTTGCCAGCGCCACCAGGTGGCTCGATACCCGGTTGAGTTCGGTCATCAAGAGGCGGATTGCCACCGCCCTGGGCGGAAGATCGATGCCCAACAACTTCTCGACCGCAAGCGAGTAGGCCAACTCGTTGTGGAAGGGCGCCAGGTAGTCCATCCTCGTGACGTTGGTCGGACCTTGAAGCCAGTTGAGCTCCTCGCCTGTTTTCTCCATCCCGGTGTGGAGGTAGCCGATGATCGGCTTGGAGCGGCGAACGATCTCACCTTCGAGTTCGACGTTGAGCCGGAGGACTCCATGCGTCGAAGGGTGCTGAGGGCCCATGTTGAGGATCATCAACTCGTCGTCGGGCGTCAGCTCATCCTCGAGCAGTCGATCATCCCTGAAGGAGCGTCCTTCCTGTTCCAGGCGGCGCGAATCCGGTTCCGACACTGCCATCTTCTGAGCGCCTTCGTCGGTGGATTCGACCAGCCATTCGGGCTCCTCGGTTCCCGACAGCCAGACATCTACTTTGCGAGTGTCCTTCGGATCGCTCATCACTTCACCTGGTGCGAATCTTTGAACTGGACTGGAACCGAGCCGACGCCATAGTCCTTGCGAAGGGGGTGGCCCTCCCAATCGTCCGGCATGAGAATCCGTGTGAGGTCCGGGTGACCTTCAAACTCGAGGCCGAACAGATCAAACGCCTCACGCTCATAGAAATTGGCGCCCGGGTACACCGGCACGATCGACGGGACTGAAACATCGTCGGCGGGAACAGGAGCGATCAGCCGCAAACGTAGAAGATGCTGCTGGGACAGCAGATTGATGACCAGCGCAAACCGCGGGGTCCGCTGACGGAAATAGTCGACCACTGTCAGGTCGGAAAGCATCTCGAATCCGGCATCGTGCGCTGCCAGCGCAACGTCCCTGACACTGTCCTTCGGAACTTCGAACACGTCCTGACCCGAGGAAAGGCGCCATTGGATCGACTCGAACTTCTCGGCCAGGCCGAGCAGGACCGCGTTTTCGGGAAGAGCCCGTTCGGGAACCTCCTCGGTGGGCTCCGGTACCTGATCGTCGGCCATCAGCGAGCCAGCTCCCCACTCATGATCTTGTCGTGCAGCGTCAGGATGCCGTGCATCAGCGATTGTGGGCCCGGCGGGCAACCGGGGATGTAGATGTCAACCGGAACGATCTGGTCGACACCCTGAACGATTGCGTAGTTGTTGAACATTCCGCCGCTGGATGCGCACGCACCCATCGAAATGACCCATTTCGGATCCGGCATCTGGTCGTAGACCTGGCGGAGGACGGGTGCCATCTTCTGCGAGACCCGTCCGGGAACCACCATGAGGTCGGCTTGACGGGGCGAGGCACGGAAGACCTCCATGCCGAACCTGGCGAGATCATTGTGACCGGCACCAGTCGCCATCATCTCGATGGCGCAGCAGGCGAGGCCGAACGTGACCGGGAACATCGACCTCGTTTGCGCCCAGTTCTTGACTTTGTTCAGGTTGGCCAGCAGGAAGCCCGGAGGACTGGAAGGCGTCACCATCAGGCGGCTTCCTCCTCGACGATCGGGGGGACCTGGCGGGCTCTACGCGGAGTATTCCAATCGAGGGCTCCACGTTTCCACACATAACCCAGCGTCTCGAGAACCAGGAGAGTGAAGATCCCGACCGAAGCAACCCCGAACCATCCAAGCTCGCGGAAGTTCACGGCCCACGCGAACAGGAAGATGATCTCAATATCGAAGATCACGAAGAGCATCGCCACCAGGTAGAACTTGACCGGGAAACGTTGCACTGGTTCGACTTCCGGGATGATGCCGCACTCGTAGGGCGCGAGTTTCTCCGCCGTCGGGTTGTTGGGAGAGATGAGCCGGGAGAGCACGAGTGTGACGGCCGCGAATGCCACCACGAGCAGGAACATGAATGCCACCGGTACGTATGCGGCCAAATCCAACGGAGCTCCTCTTCTTTCCCGCCGCCAGACTAGAGGTGTCGCCATGCGCGACAAAAACCTACGGCGGGGCCGGAAGTCGCTTACCAGAGGGTCACCCGTCCCTGTGCGGGGCCTGCTCCTGAAGATGTGCCCAGCCAAAGGAGTGTGGACGTGTCCGATCGAACGATCGACGAGATCAATCGGGATCTCTCGGAAGTCCTGGACGGATTGCCTGCCCCGCCTCCGGAAGCTTTCGCAAAGCTATGCGTACTCCGGGAAAGACAGCGGGCGCTACGCCGGGAGGCGGTGCACCTTCGCCGAAGACCACGATGCCGACCGACCAACCGCAGAGCTCAAGAAGCAACTGGCAGCGCTGAGGATCACCTCGAGGCGCTGGTTGGAGAACGAATCAACCTGGTTCTCCACGCGGGTGGCGGCGGAAGAGAGTCCAACTACGGCGAAAGGGCATGATCGGAATCAACGCAGCCATGGACGAGGCCCAGGGCACGAACAGGGTCAGGGCCCGAATCGGTCGCCCGGAAGGCATCCTCGCTCAGTCGCTATCTCAACTCGGTACGAGCCGGCACTGAAACAACGGTGACGGACCACGGTCGTGCCGTTGCGCGGCTGGTTCCCATCGATCAGCCGCTCCTTCGGCGAGCCGGCAGAGAAGCACTCACTGCGGGGCTACGACGCGGTCCATCCGGCAGCAGCGGAACTGGCGGCAGACGAAGACCTCGTGCTGGTCGCAGGAGACGGGGAGCTGTTGCGAGCGGCCGCAACGATCGGACTGAACACAGCCCGAATCGTTTAGGCCAACAGCTCACTCACCGGTCGGACCCGCCGAACCTCTGCAGTCCGAACCGCAATGCCTCTGGAGTGTCCACGCTGAACCAGGAACGTCCGTCTTCGCCCCAGGCGCGCCACTCCACATCGGTGACGATCCGTGCCTTCATCCGCATCACCCGCCAGAGCGGAACATCGTCCTCGACGGCCCACTCGATGGCCTGACGGAGATCCGCGCCGTACGTGGCACAGGTGACCTGCAAAACGCCGTCTTGCGGAATCGCCGAATCTCCAGCAGCGATCAACCGCTCGAGTGTTTCGGATCGAAGGAACGGTTGATCTACGGCGGACACCAGAACGGGTCTATCGCCGGCTACACGGAGGGCAGTCGCCACCCCGGCAGCCGGGCCGAGCCTGCCATCGGAATCGTCCGGCACACAGTCGAGTCCGGCCAGCTGGCCCTCCCTGCCGACGACGATCAGGTCATCACACACCCGGCTCAGCGCATCGGCGACATGTGAAATGAGTGGGCGATCATGCAACTCGACCAGCGCCTTATCCCGTCCCATCCGGGTAGACGCACCCCCGGCCAGAATCACCCCCAGCACCTCAGTCTCCTCGTTCTTGCGTGTCGGAGTATCGCCAGGCGGCGCGGAGCCCCGCAAGAACGGGTGGATTAGGGGCCATCGATCTCGTGGGCACGTTGGTCGAGCACCTTGCCGAGAATGCGGCGGGTCTGAGGCGGAAGATTCAAGAAGGCGACTGTAAGGCCGGCAACCTCCGCCTCCTCGGACACACTCTTCAGAGCCAAGGCACCGGTGTAATCGATACGGCCCAGGTTGCCCAGATCGAAGACGATCCGCTCGGCCTCAGGCCTCTGTGCCAGCAATTCGAGCAGCGCCTCGCTGAGTTGCGGAGCGGAACCGAAGTAGAGAACGCCGGTCGGTGTGATTTGCAGAGTGCCATCATCAAAGCTCGACGCGACACTCACCCGGGTTTCCCGCCAAAGATGAATGACGATTCCGAGACCTATCCCGGTCATCACCGCGACCTCGATCCTTGGGCTCAGGATGAGGGTCAATCCGAAAGTCGTCCACAGGACTGCCGTCTGCGGCTTCGAGTCCTTCCACATGGTCCATAGTGGCGCGAGTTGGATCAGTCTCGCCACGGCTGAGATGACAATCGCCCCGAGGATCGCTCGCGGCAGCGGCGACAGCACCCCGGCCACCGGCAGGAAGGCGAGGACCGCAATGCCGGTGATAGCTCCCGCCCAACGGGTCCTTCCACCGGCGAGACGATCGATCGACGATCGGGAGAACGAACCGCCGACCGGGAAGCCGCCCGAGATACCCGAGGCCAGATTGGCGACTCCCTGGCTGATGAACTCACGATCCGGACTCCAGGTTTGGCGATCCTGAGCGGCGAACGTCCGCGAGATGGCCGCCGCCTCGGCGAAGCCGACCAGGGCTATAACTGCACCGCTCACGATGAGCGAAGGCAATTCTCCCCACGGCAGATCCAGCGAGAATGGTGGTAAACCGGCCGGAACATCACCAACGGTCAAGCCGTCGTAGTCGGTGATCATGCTGTAGGCGATTCCAACAGCAACGGCCAGCAGCACACCGGGAAACAGCTTGTGGAGCTTCCGCCCACCCAGAACCAGTCCGACCGTCACGATCGAAAGAATCACTGCGGTCGAGTCCCACTCACCGATATGCGTGAGGGTCCACCACACCTTCTCGAGGATCTTCCCATCCGGCGCCACCACCCCCACCGCAGTCGGTACCTGTGACGAGGTGATCAATATGGCTGCGGCCCCGGTGAAGCCGATGAGCACCGGTTGAGACATGAAATAGGCGAGGAACCCACCTTTGGCCAGACCTATCACAGCCCGGATCACACCCACGACAACGGCCAGCAGAGCAGCAAGGGCCACATACTCCGTGGTCCCGGGCTCGGCCCCCATACCCTTGAGCGCCCCGAACGTCAGCAGGGCAGTCATCGCTACCGGACCCGTCTGCAAATAGGGGGAGGAAGCGAAGAACGCCGCCGCCAGTGGCGGGAGCGCCGCCGCGTATAGGCCAACGTAGGCGGGGACGCCGGCGATCTCGGCGTACGCCAGCGACTGTGGGATCAGGATGAAGGCGACACTCAATCCGGCGACGGCGTCGCCGAAGGAAACCCGCGGTCGTGCGGTGGTGTTCACAGCCCCATATTGGTCTGATCAGGTGACGCGGGACGAACCCACGCGACGAATATCACTTCGAGAGCGCACACTCGTTGCGGCCGACCTCGAGTTCCTTCGCTTTGTCGGCATCCGGCTGCAGAACACCCAGATTCACCTTCCGAATGTCGGCGTAGATGGCGGGGGGTTCACCAAGGTGAGAGACGACGTGGTCGATGAACTCCGCCTCATCGGCAATCGAAACCACCGGATCATTCTCGAGAAGATCGCCCAGCCTGCGCCGCAGCGTTCCATCCGCGAGCGACTCGGTCCTGCTCGTGTAATGCGCCGGGCAGACCTCCAGCTCCGGGTCGAGTGGCGACAGCTTCACGTGGATCGTATTGAACAGGTCCTTGGCCCAAGGTTCCGTCTCACCGCCAAGATCCGGCCGACCGACTCCAGTGACAAACACCGCGTCGCCGGTCATCAGGTAGCGGCCGTGAACTTCGAGCGACGTGGAACCCGGCGTGTGCCCCGGCGTCGCCACCGTTCGAACCACCATCTCCATCTCGCCGAACGTGAAGACGTCGCCGTCCACCAAAGGCGTGTAGTCGAACACGGCATCTTCGGCATCACCGGTAGAGATGCGGTAGGTCGCACCGGTTCGCTCCGCCATGGCGGCACCGATCGAGATGTGGTCGGCATGGAGATGGGTGTCGAAGATGTCCGTGAGTTCGGCCTCGTATTCGGCTGCCAATGCCAGGTACCGATCGACGTCTGCCGCTGGATCAATCACGGCCATCGTGTGCCCGCGAGCACCGATCGCATAGGACAAGCAGGCCTTGGCCATCCGGTCGAGCTGAACGACGAAGTGGGTGCCATCGTCGAAGAGGACACGCGGAATCAGGGTGTTGGCCCAGAGGTCCATGCCGCCGTCGAGGTTCTTCACATTGGGTTTGTCCATCATCTCGACGACCATCCCCGACGATCCTCCATGGGCACAGATGGCGATGACATCCTTGCCTTCGGGCAGGGTCGAAGCGATGGCTTCGATATCGCCCAGAGCAGTCCAATAGGGGACGTTCACCGTCTCGAGGGCGAGTTTGCCTTCGATCCTCCAACGTTCGAACTGATCGCCGGCTCGTAGATCGAGAATGTACGG
>CBDTUP010000148.1:0-6624 GCA_965363685.1 uncultured bacterium
GAGCAGCTCGCCTGTACCGCGTGGCCCAGGGTGGTCGTGGCGTCGTCGCGGCCGAAGACGACCCGCGCGCCGTCCTCGAGGCGCACCGCGGTGATCCAGGTGGGCGTCGTGGTCCACGGGCCGGGGTGGAGCTCGTTCATCCGGTGACGGATGAGCCGATGACCTTCGACGCTGAGTTACCCAAAGATCTGGCCGGGTCGCTCGAGTCTCTAGGAGAACCAGACTTCGGGTCGGTCGATGTCTGATGCCGGAGCGCTGCGAGCCCTTGAGCACGCGGTTCTGACGGCTTCGTTTGTGCCGGAGGGTGTCCCTGAGCGGGTCGCGGCGGCGGCCGTATACGCGGCGCTACCCGCCGGATCACCCAGCAGGCGCGAGTTCGCGCAGTGGGGAAGCGAACCATCTACGACCAGTGCCGCCGTCGACGTGGGGCGGTTGGCGGCAGAGTCGTATGCAGGTTCGCCGACGCCCGCGGTCGTTTCGGTGGTCACAGATCTGTACGGGTGGATGGGAGTTATCGGGTGTGTTGGCATTGGAGCAGCAGCCCGGATGATTGATCGGGTGCGGCAGGCACCGGCGCACTTGGATGGTCCGAAGGTGCCGGAGCCACCGGCGAATGATGAGTCCCGTCCGACCTTGATCCGGATCAGGCGCTCATTCGACGTTGTTCCCCCTCCATGGACGATCATGGCTTGGCAGCCGAGGTTGTTGAGTCGCTGGTGGGCCTACCACGAAGAAGTCATGGCGCCATCACAGCTAACCGGAGAAGAGAAGCGCTTGGCGCTGATCGTCACATCTGCCGCACTTGGACTCGACGAGCTGGCTGCCGCTTACAAGGATCTTCTGACCAACTGGACCAATGAAGAAATCGAAGCGATGACCCACACCGAGAGCATTCGATTGCGCAAGGGTGTCCGCACGGCCATCACCTCCCTCAGTGCCTATGCGGTCGGCGCGCTCGAATCGGAACGATTCGAGCTGGCAGCCAAGGCCATGCCGGTCCAGCGGGCGAATGAGTTCCGAGCGATCGTCGACCTGGCCACGGGTCTGGCCGCGTTCGCGCGACTCAGTTGAAGAAGGTCGCCGCCAGTTCAAACAGGTCTTCATCGACCCCTTTGATGACCTCACAGGCGGTTTCGAGTGGCACCGTCACCATCTTGTCGCCTTGCACGGCAACCATCACCTGGTCTTCGCCTGCTATTGCCATATCGGCGGCGGCCGCGCCAAACCGGGTGCCGAGGACGCGATCGAAAGCCGTCGGGGTTCCTCCACGCTGCAAATGGCCGAGTACCGTTACGCGGGTCTCGAAACTGGTGAGCTGCTCTAGCACCGGAGCGATCTCGTAGGCAACCCCACCGAGGCGTTCGAATCCGAACGCGTCTATCGCGTTCGTCGTCTCGGTTCCCGGCGGCGGGGCGACGCCTTCGGCGACGACCACGACTGAGTACGTGCGGCCCTGGCGGTGACGTTTCTTGATCGTCTTGGCAATCGATTCGAGGTCATATGGGATCTCCGGTATGAGTAGAGCATCGGCGCCCCCGGCGATGGCCGCGTAGGTAGCGATCCAACCCTTGGTTCTCCCCATTACCTCGACGAGCATGATTCTGTTGTGCGCTTCCGCAGTCGTGGCGATCCGATCGACGGCCTCTGTGGCGATACTGAGAGCAGTGTCGAAACCAAAGGTGTAGTCGGTGGCCGCAATATCATTGTCGATCGTTTTCGGAACACCAATGACGGGAAGGCCGTCTTGCGACAGTTTGAGAGCCGTACGCAGGGTGCCGTCCCCACCGATGACGATGAGCGACTCGATGCCGTTTCGCTCAACGGTACGGCGGACGCTTTCATAGCCATCGCCGTGGACGTATGGATCCTTGCGCGACGTACCCAAGATGGTTCCGCCACGCTGAAGAATGCCCCGCACATCGTCGCGGTCCAGCGACCGGGTCCGACTATCCATCAAGCCTTCCCATCCGTTGAGAATGCCGACGACTTCCGCGTCGTGGTGCTCGGTCGCCCTGCTGACGACGGCCCTAATCACCGCGTTGAGCCCTGGGCAATCGCCACCCGCGGTGAGTACTCCGATTACCTTGCTCATCAGTAGAGGAACATCGGTTTGCCGCTGACGTGACGGACTTTGGGCCGGTACTCGTCGCGATCGTACAACTCGTCAACGTCGACCCGTTTCACACCTTCAGCGGTGACCGAAATGGGCACGCTGGTGTAGGTGCCGCCGCGCAATGCGACCATGCGGCCCGTCGCTCCCTCCATCGCCAGATCGGCAGCCATTACCGCGTAGTTGATGGCCACCATCAGATCGAGCGAGTCGGGGCTACCGGACCTCATCAGGTATGCGAGACGCTGTTCGATGATGGATACGCCCGTCCTGTCCTTGATCATTTGCGCGGTGATATCTCCGATTCCGCCAAGTTTGCGGTGACCGTAGGGATCTGCCTCGCCGGTCTCGACGATTTCCCCTCCGATCAACTGGGCACCCTCCGAGATGGTCAGGATGGCATAGTTGCTGGGGTTCTTTGCTCTGTCCTCCAGCAGATAATCCGACAGGCGATCGATGTCGAACGGAACCTCAGAGATGAGCGCTCGATCCACACCAGAAAGGTAGGCGGTCACCAGGGAGGTTTCGCCACTGTTGCGCCCGAACAACTCGACCACAGCGATTCGCTCGTGCGAGCCGGTAGCCGTACGAAGGTTGGTTATGAACTGGACTCCTCTGGAAACAGCCGTGGAGAATCCGATGCAGTACTCGGTCCCGTGGACATCGTTGTCCATCGTCTTGGGGATGGCGATGACCGGGAATCCCTCAGTGTGGAGTCTCTGACCGAACGAGAGGGTGTCGTCTCCGCCGATCGGGATCAAGACGTCGAGATTCTGATCTTCCAGAACCCGCAGGGTGTGATGGGTCAGATCATGGGGGCCGTCTCCGACGGCCTCATCCCGCAGGAAATCAGGAACGTTCTCGCTGTTGACCTTCTGCGGGTTCGTCCTCGACGTGTGGAGCATCGTCCCGCCGGTGCGGTCGATGGTCCGAACGACGTTGGGCGTCAGATCGAGAAAGTGTCGGGCGGCCGATTCAGGGTCGTCGGGATTGTGTTCCAAGACACCGGCCCACCCTCGTCGGATGCCGACCACCTCGTGGCCCTGTTCGGCCACTCGATTGACAACTGCCTTGATACACGGGTTGAGACCGGGGACGTCACCGCCCCCGGTCAGGATGCCGATTCGCATACTTTCTCCTGCCTATGCGTTGCGGTAGACGTCGATGAAGCGCCGGTAGTTGGCCGCGATCGAATCGATCGCTTCAGTCCTGCTCATCTTCCCGTCCTTGAAGCCTTCGACTCCGGCCCACCAGATCGACCGGCCGATTGCGAATCCTTTGTAACCGGGGACTCCCGCGCCCATCTGCAACCAGTGATCTACCTTGGCGTCATCGGCGCCCCGGCCGAGAACGACGGCGATGACGTCATCACGCCCGTCGGACTTCACGAGTGATGCGAGCAGCTCACAGCTTCGCCTGCGATCGAGCCCCTCGATCTTCCAGATGTCCGGTTCGATACCGGCATCGAGGATCTGCCTGATCGCTTCGAGTGTCAGGTAGGGCCGGATCTCGGTGTCGTAGTCGGCGCCGGATTCGACGAGGGCAAGTTGTCTGTCCGTGGCCGGAACCAACAGTTCGAAGAGGTAGGTGCGACCGTTGGCATGCAGCCAATCCCCGAGTCGCTTCAGTCGCTCGCCCTGAGTGCGGTTGTCCTCGGCATCATCATCCGGGTTCCAGCGAACCAGCACCTTGGAGAATTCCGGATCGAACTCATCGATATGAGCGCCGAAATCCTCTCCGTATTCAAAATCGAACAGCGGTTGGCCGGATGCTTCGACGGGCATGGCCAGTCTGATGCCACGTTCCTTGGCGTCACGGGCGACATCGGCTCCCATCTCTTCATCGACGAGTACGCCGACAACCTCAGGGGAGAGACCGTCGTCGATTGCCTTGAGAGCGCCTTCGTACACCAGGCGCTTGGCGTCCTTTAGGGCGGCGGTCTCTTCGGAGGTCTCCTCTCGGCCGCTTATCCCGAACATCTTGGTCTTGAAGCTTCCCCGATGATCGAATGCGAGAATGAACATCTCGTCGCGCATGTGATTTCTCCTTGAGACGTAGCGGTCCGCTCAACTGTAGTGCCGGATTCGATCCGGCGAATCCACTCATGTCGCCGTGTCGGTTAGCGTGGTGACCCATGGAAACCGGCACCGTCTGTTATCGACATCCCGACCGCGAGACTCTTCTTGGCTGCGCTTCGTGTGGGCAACCGATCTGCCTGGAATGTGCCGTTGATACACCTGTCGGTCAGAAATGCTTTGAGTGTGCGCGTCCGGCGGCTCGTCAGGTCACAGCCAGGCAGCTGATGAACCGCCCGACTCCGGTCGCCTTCAGCCTGATCGGGATATCAGTTGTTTTGTTCGTAGTTCCCCGGGTGGCGCCGGGTCTGGCCGAGCCAACGGTCCGCTGGGCACGCGACTTGATCGAGCAGTACGCCGCTCAAGCCAATTGGCTGGTTGCGGACGGGGAGTGGTGGAGGGTGCTCACTGCTGCGTTCCTTCACGGCAGTTCGACGCATCTGTTGTTCAACATGTGGGCGCTGTACATATTCGGCCCGGAACTCGAACGCCAGGTTGGATCTCTCACCTTCGCCACGCTGTACCTGGCCACGGCCGCCGCCGGAGGCGCGGCAGCCTTCTACCTGAGCGACGAGATCACACTGCTGGTTGGAGCGTCGGGCGCCATTTTCGGTTTGTTTGGCGTCTGGCTCATCGGGTCTTGGAGAATCCGTCACACGCGAGCAGGCGCGGCTCTCTACCGTCAGTTGCTGGTGCTGCTGGGAATCAACGCAGTGTTCTCGTTTGCTGTTCCCCGTATCTCCTGGCAGGGCCACCTGGGCGGCTTCGTCGCGGGTCTTCTGATCGGATATCTCTGGGGTCAAATGCCCACGAAGACGACTTCCAATAGGACGTCAATCGCCGCTGCGGTGGGTGTTCTGGCGATCATCGCTGTCATCTTCGGCTGATCGAGTCTGGGCCCATCACTTCGCGAAATAGGATCGTGACGCCGCGAACGGGTCACCGGTCGGCACTGCTACAGTCGAGAATCTCACTCATGTAGTTCGGATTAATGGATCGCGCTAGCTTCGCCCATCTACACGTTCATACGGAATTCTCGATGCTCGATGGTGCCGCCCGGGTCAAGGACCTGGTGGCGGCGGTCAAGGCCGACAACCAGCCAGCCGTGGCGATAACCGACCACGGTGTCATGTACGGCGTCGTGGATTTCTACAAAGCCGCCACGAAGGCGGGCGTGAAACCCATTATCGGGGTCGAAGCCTATGTGACGCCGGGCAGCCGTTTCGATCGTCCGTCCAGGGCGGAGAACGTTCGGCATCACATGACGCTGCTGGCCGAGAATCAGACCGGCTACCGCAATCTGATGCAACTCGTCAGCAAGTCATATCTCGAGGGGTACTACTACAAGCCTCGGATGGATATCGAGCTACTCAGTCAGTACTCGGAAGGCATCATTGCAACGTCGGGGTGTCTCGGCGGTCACGTTCCGAGCCTCCTCGCGCCGGACGCATCGCGCGAGGAAGGGAACACTCAGGCAAGTAGAGATTTCGAAGGTGCGGTCGCAGCCGCCGCCATGTATCAGGACATATTCGGCCGGGACAATTTCTTCATTGAGTTGGGCGATCACGGAATCGAAGCCCAACGGCGGATCCTCCCCGATCTGGTTGCGATCTCGAAGCAAATCGGCTCCCCCTTGCTGGCCGCCAACGATTCCCACTACATCACCGCCGCCGACTCGGCAGCACACGACGTGCTGCTGTGCATCCAGACCGGATCGACGCTGGACGACGAGAATCGGTTCCGATTCGAGGGCTCGGGTCTCTACGTCAAAACGGCGAACGAGATGAATGCGCTTTTTCCCGAAGAACGCTTCCCGGGGGCCATTTCGAATACCCTCTGGATCGCCGATCGGGCCAACGTCGAACTCGAATTCGGGAACATTCTGCTCCCGGTCTTCCCCGTTCCGGACGGCCACACCGAACGTTCGTACCTGCGGGAGTTGGTAGAAGAGGGAGCCCGCCAACGGTACGGCGATCCGGTCCCGGACGATGCAAGAGAGCGCATCGAGCATGAGCTGCGAATCATCGAGGAAATGGGCTTCCCCGCCTATTTCCTGA
The DNA here is from genome assembly GCA_965363685.1 of uncultured bacterium. Taxonomy (GTDB): domain Bacteria; phylum Actinomycetota; class Acidimicrobiia; order Spongiisociales; family JAHEDJ01; genus JAHEDJ01. The sequence goes on from CBDTUP010000148.1 coordinate 6,243, forward strand.
TCGTGTGGGACCTCATTCGCTACGCCAGGCAGCAGAGGATTCGCATCGGACCCGGCCGCGGTAGCGCGGCCGGGTCGATCGTTGCCTACTCGCTCCGGATCACCGACCTCGATCCGCTCCAGTACGGGATGATCTTCGAGCGCTTCCTCAACCCAGCCCGGCGGGAAATGCCCGATATCGATATGGACTTCGATGAGCGGTACCGCGGTGAGTTGATCAAATACGCAGCCGAGAAGTACGGCTCAGATCACGTTGCCCAGATCATCACGTTCTCCACGATAAAGGGCAAGCAAGCGATCCGTGACGCTGCCCGTGTTCTGGGCCATCCCTACGGACTGGGTGATCGGGTGGCCAAACTGATGCCTCCGGCCATCCTCGGCAA
>CBDTUP010000149.1:0-6613 GCA_965363685.1 uncultured bacterium
CAGCGGCCAGCGCCCGGCGTGTAACGGCATCGAAGTCGCCGGCCGTGAACCTGTGGTGCTTTGCCAGTACGGCGAACTCATCTGACATGGACGTCGACGACATCAGGCGGTTGTCCGTGTTGATTGTGATGGCAAACCCTGCGCGATAGAGCATGCCCACCGGATGCTCGGCTGGGCTCCAGTCGTGTGTGTGGAGATTCGAGGTGACACAGATCTCCAGCGGTATCTGATCATCGAGGAGCCTCTGAGCTAACCGACCGACGTCGATGATTTCGCCGTCGACGACCCGGCAATCGTCGACGACGTGGATTCCGTGGCCGATCCGGTCCGCACCGCAGAGTTCGAGCGCCTTGCGAATGCTGTCCGGCCCGTCTGCTTCACCGGCATGAAGAGTCAATCCCGCGAGGTGCTCACTGGCTCGTCTGCATGCGTCAAGGTGTGCCTCTGGTGGGAATCCGAGCTCTGGACCGGCTAGATCGAATCCGATCACGCCTTCGTCGGCGAAGTCGATGGCAACCTCGATCACAGCATCCGAATCATCGCTGTTTCGCATTGCGTCGACGATCAGTCCGGTCGCTGTGCCGGTGTCCTGTGAGCCCCGCCGCATACCCTCGAGGGCGGCTTCGAGCACCTCATGACGGCTCATGCCTCTCTCGATATTGAGGGATGGAGCAAACCGCAGCTCGGCGTAGACGACGCCGTCGGCAGCTAGATCTACGACGGACTCGTACGCGACTCGTTCGATGGCGCCGGGGGTCTGCATGACTCCGACGGTGTGAGCGAAGGCAGCTAGATATCGCTCGAGTGAGCCAGATTGCCCCTGATCGAACCAACGCGACAGTTCCTCGAGATCGGTCGACGGCAACCCCGTGTAGCCGATCTCGTCGGCCAACTCGATGACGGTCGCCGGCCGAAGACCACCATCCAGGTGGTCGTGCAGAACTGCCTTGGGAAGATGCTCATGGGGAATCATTCATCGCTCGCTGGTGTAATCGGAGAGAGTTGAAAGTGGTAGGCGCGTGCGTATGCACCCATATCGACCCGATCGGACTCCAGGAACGCGACCCGGAAATACAGGTTGGCGCAGTTCCATGTGGCCACGATCGTTTCAGAGAAGGTGGAGTTCAGCTCATCGGGTACGTTGACCGGTTCCCATCCGAATCTCGTGAGAGCATCGTCGTCGAAGTCGACAATATCCTCAACGGGCTCGTCCGTGAGAAAGGTCTTGCCCGCCACCGCCGGAAGGGGCGGCGCGGTCGGAGGCCACACTCCGATGTCGGCCTCGATCCAATCGACACTCGCCGTTCTCGTTCTCGCCTGTTCGAGCATCGCATGTGAGTTGTCGATGCCTGTTACCCGGGCCATCGGCCACATGTCTGCCGACAGAGCCGTCAGGTGACCGCTGCCGCAGCCTAGATCCACGGCTTCAGCAGGAGAATGGTGCGAGATTGCTCTGATCAGATCGTGTGCTGGGCGGGAACGTTCATCAAGATACTTGCTGTAGAGGTTGGGATCCCACCGCATGATGTCAGGGTAGCGGTAACCTTCTGGCGTGCCCGATACGGTTTCTCGTCTCCGACCAACCCTCCGATCCAAGTCGCCATCGCTCGAGTCAGAGCGAGAGCGCTGGGAGCGGGGAGATCGCGTCGTTGTGGGAATGGACGAAGTCGGTAGGGGAGCATGGGCCGGACCGCTGACAATTGGCGCGGTGGTGCTGCCCATGAACCGGCGGGTGTACAAGATCCGCGATTCGAAAATGCTGACCGAACTCGAGCGCGAGTCGCTCTTTGAGCGCATCGTCGACTGGGTAGACCTATGGTCGATCGGGCATGCCACTCATGAAGAGTGTGACCTCCTCGGTATGTCGGAGGCCCAACGTCTGGCCGCTCGCCGAGCTCTCGATGGTCTGGGTGTCGAGGCCGACCACATACTCGTGGATGGGAACTGGGACTTCATCGGCAATGGCCGAACGACCACGCTCATCAAAGGAGATGGTCGTTCGCTATCCATTGCGGCAGCCTCGATTCTGGCGAAGGTGACACGCGACCGCATTATGAGGGCCAACGACGAGCATTTTCCGGCGTTCAACTTCAAGGGCAACAAGGGATACCCATGTCCCATACATACGGCGGCGCTTCAGGTGGTCGGGCCATCGACGATCCACAGACGAAGCTGGGCCTTCATGGACGGGCTGCCGTGGAACGGCCTGAATCGTCAGGCGCGACTCTCGCCGCAAGGGACTCTGTTCTAGTGGCTCATTCCCTGACCGGCCGACTCTTGGTGGCGACGCCTTCCCTCGTCGATCCGAACTTCTACCGGACGGTTGTGCTGATGATCGAACACGATGACGATGGTGCCCTCGGCGTCGTCCTCAATCGCCCGATGGACATTCCAGTATCGGAGTATCTCGAGGATTGGGAGCCGCTGGCTGCTGAACCGGCGGTCGTATTCTCCGGCGGACCGGTCCAGCCGGAAGTAGCTCTGGCCGTCGCGCGCGGGCCTCACGATGAGGCCGACATGAGTGCACTCATCATCCACGATATCCGGTTGGCCGACCTGGACAGTGATCCCGGGGGAGTGGGGTACGAAGCCCTCCGTGTGTTCAGTGGATATGCGGCGTGGGCTCCGGGGCAACTGGAAGAAGAGATCTCCGAGGGAGCATGGTGGGCATTCGACTGCAACCCGGAGGATCCATTCGTGAACGATGCGGACTCTCTGTGGTCGTCGGTGCTTCGACGGCAACGCGGGGACGTGGCCATGTTTGCGACTCTGCCAGATGATCCGGGGATGAACTAGGTAGCTCTGTGTCGATCTTGCTTCATTGGGGGTTGCGAGAGCTCTCCATCGTCACCTCGTAGGGCCTCGGGCCGAGGTCGAAATCGCAGCGTGGCAGAAGACTCCGACCGAATCGGTTCCGTTGTCGTGGCTGCCTTGCCTCGGACTCGGCGCGGCTCTGTGCCGGAGTTGGAGTTGGCGCCACAAGACGACGGCATACCGACGAGCGCCTTGTGCCTCGTATTACGGTTGCAACAGCCTGAACAGGAGGAAGATTGACGGAGGAGAATTACGACCGAGAACTCGCGCGGGTCATCGATCACACGCTGCTCAGGACGGACGCCAAGAAAGAGGACTTTGACCGTGTGTGCGAGGAGGCGAAGCGATACCACTTCAGGTCCGTTTGCGTCTTCTCAGGCGACGTCGAGTACGTAGCACAGAAGCTCGAAGGTTCGGACGTGATCCCCATCGCCGTTGTGGGTTTCCCACACGGCCAGATGACGCCCGTCGCCAAGGCCTTCGAAGCTCATGATGCCATCGCGAACCGCGGCGCTCAGGAGATAGACATGGTGATACATGTCAGTGCCATCAAGAGCAAGCATTACATCCTCGCATTCGAGGACATCCAGCAGGTGGTCAAGGCCTGTGGGGAGATACCGGTCAAGGTCATCATCGAGACGGCTCTCCTCACGGACACAGAGAAGATCGCTGCTTGCACCCTGGCGAAGACTGCCGGGGCGCGCTTCATCAAGACATCCACCGGAAAGGAGGAAGGTGGAGCGACCATCGAGGACGTGCGTCTCATGCGCGAGGTCGTCGGCGACGAGGTCCTCATCAAAGCCAGCGGCGGCGTTAACTCGAAGGAGTTCGCCTACGAGCTCATCGAGGCCGGCGCCAATCGCATCGGAACGAGCAACGGGGTCGCAATCGTGACCGGTAGAACAGCCGAAGGCGGATACTGACCGCGAATATCTAGCGTTTGACGAGAATCTCCGTGCGGGGGCCTGGAGAGGGGTTGCCGCCGACACCGCCCAAACGGCAAGAAGCAAAGGACTCACCCCACCTCCACTCATCCCGGCACGCCGTGCCGGGATGAGTCCCAAGATAGCGACCGTGGTACCCACCCGCCGTTTGCACTCGCAATATCACGCACTTCCCTGAACGCTATCGAGCGCTCACCAAGAGTCCGAGAACCGGCCATCCCAAGCGCCAATTCGCGTCGACATCCTATACCTCTTCTGGCGCCAGCAGTCGGGTGAGCTGAAGCGTTATATATCGCAGAGATCCGCCACGACCACATCCGCATCAAACACCGCCACGGATGGACCTACCAACCCCTCCCCGGCGGAGACTGGCTCTGGACCAGCCGACTCGGACACCAATACACCACCAGCGGCAAACCACCCTGAATAACCTGAAGCTGGCCGAGCTGCCAGGTGGGGAGAGTCGTCAGCCGGTGGGGAACACGAAGCAGGGACCCTGGAAGTCGTAGTCAGATGCGAGTTGCGAGGCGGTGAATCCTCGAATAGGGGAGAGAGGCGAAATCGCGCCTGCTCCGAGGGTTGCGTCGAGGCCACCTTGTGCATCGAACAAGGCTTTGTCGGGTCGGTAAATCGCGGTAGCCCGGGTGACCGTTGAAGAGGCGTCGCCGCTGTAGATGTTGGAGGGAGCAAGTCCGCCGTAGGAGAGGGATCCGATTTGTGCTGCCGCGGCTTTGACTCCGGCCGGCGTCAGGTCGCCCAATTCCGTGGCGCGCTCCAGGACGGTCTTGGCGACCACGAACTCGAGATAGCCCTCGATCAAGCCGGTCGACGGGTAGCGATCCGGGTAGGCGTGCGTTAGCACTTCGATCACCTCGGCCATGTTCTCGGCCTCCGCCCCCAGAGGAAGAATCAGGGTCGACATGAACATCGCCTGGGCCATGTAGTCGCCGAGTGCGGTCGAAAGAAGCCGGTCGGAGAACGAGACCATGGCAACGCCCCACTGGCCTGTATACCCAAGTTGTAGAGCGGTACCGACGATCTCGACCATTGAGATTGGATCGGTCGCCACCCAGGTGTAATCGGCGCCACTTGCTGCCACCGCGGCCGCGATTGGTCGAAGGTCCTGACCCGGAATGACGGTACCTTCACCGTTGTAGACAATCTCGATACCCAACTGCTCGGCGGCGTAGCGGGCGCCGGCAGCCGAATCACGTCCAAAGTCATCCGGGAACGTCACCAGCGCCAGCGTCGGCGTGCGCCCGGTAGCCGCCTGGTGTTGCTCATCGAGGTAGGAGATCGTGTTGATGGCCTCCATGCAGTAGTTGGAGCCGGTCTCGAGGAGATTCGCCCCCAGAATGGGGTCCGACCAACCCGAATACCAGGTGACGGGCAGAGCAAGTAGGTCATCCTCGATCAAATTGGGGAGTACCGCCAGAGTCTGCTGAGAGCCCGTCGAGTGAGCGAACATGACCACTCGATCGCTCAGAACACCGTATTTCTCGACGTGCGTCGCGAGGTCGTATCCGGTATTGGCAATCAAGACCTCAACCTGGCGCCCACCGATCCCTCCGGACTCATTCAGATCGTTCCAGAAGGCGAGTTGGGCATCGACGACGTCGACGACCGTGCCCGAGAAGGGTCCGGTCAGGTCGGCCAGGATTCCCACATAGATGGTCTCGTCGTTGGCAGTCACGCCATCGGACTGGGCGGGGCTCAGGGTCGTCTCAACCGGAGGAGGCGCGGTCACAGGTGGAGCAAGCGTCGTCGTGGACGAGGCCACCGGTTGCGTTGTCGGTGCTGGTACCTCAGGGTCGGATGATGTGCAGGCACCGACTACCAGCAACACGCTCACCATCAGAGCAATGCGTTTCATCATGGTCCCACCTCGAACTCGATTCGACGATCATCAGCGGAACTCTCACCTTGACCGGGGAAAAGCTCTCCGTATGACACCACTGCCATCCGATTGGCCGGTACGCCGACGGAAACGAGATACCCGTAGACGGCGCCACCCCGCGCCCGGGCAAGCTGTTCGTTGACGTCGGCTGCGCCGGTCGCATCTGTGTGCCCGGCGATGAAGATCTGCAGCCCGGGCTGGGAGAGAATGATCTTGGCTGCCTGGTCGAGAGCTTCCTGCGATTGAATGGTGAGGTCCGAGGAACCGCTGAGAAAGACGATCGGTGATTCCTCCAGCAAAGCCTGCAATTGGGCTCGTAGCTCGAGTTCATTGCCACGAAGGCGAAGTCGGTTGACCACCGAGGCCGAGGGTGCGAAATCGGTGATGATCGAACGCACCTCGTCGACGTAGCTGAAGTACCCGGATTCCAAAACCTCAAACGGAACGACACCGTCGATATATGCGGTGTCGCCATCGAGTGACACAGTGACATCACTAAAACCTGCCGCCTCCAATGCCGCCACCAGCGTGGTGTTGGCCGGCGATGGGGGAGGGTTCGTGGTGACGGGCGAAGGGGCGGTACCCACGACAAGTCGATTGTCAACCTTCTCGATGCCGGGAAGCCCCATCACCACGGTCGCGGCGTTGAGAGCCTCAGCGTCGCTGGTCACGGAACCGGTCAAAACTGCAACGTTGCCGGACAAGGCAACCGTCACACCCGGATATCCAGCGGCTTCGAGAACCTGTTGAGCGCCTGAGGCAGCCTCTGCAGCGACGACCACCCTGTTGAGCACCTGGGAAACGCCATCGACCCCGATGGCGATCTCCGAGGCAATCCCGATCGTGTCCGCGTTCTCAACCGCACCAATGAGGGTTACGGTGGAGCCATCGACGAGCGGCGTGACCCCCGTGAGCCCTGCCGCGGCCAGGGCGTCACTCACCGCCGCAGCGAGGGGAT
>CBDTUP010000150.1:0-6595 GCA_965363685.1 uncultured bacterium
ATGGACGGTCCGACCATCCAGGAAGGCGGGACACGGGCGCTGGCGGCCGGCGTCGGACTGGAGGAGGGTCTCGAGATTGCCGGGAGGGTGGTAGCGACCACCTCGAAACCGGTTCTGGTGATGACCTACGCCAATGTGGTGGTGCAGGCGGGTCCAGCCGAATTCGCGCGCCGGGCTGCCGAGCATGGCGTGAGCGGGGTCATTATCGCCGACCTGCCGCTCGAGGAGGCGGGAGAGATCAAAGCAGCGGTCGAGACTGTCGGATTGGGGATGGTGCTATTTGCAGCCCCGACGACCACCGACGAGAGGTTGCAGAGGATCATCGATGCCGACCCGGTCTTCATCTACGGAGTTGCCGATCTGGGTGTTACCGGCGAGCGCACCTCGGGGAGCAACCGAGCTCTGGAACTCGCGGGGCGTATCCGGGCTATGACGGACACGCCGCTGGTAATGGGAGTCGGCATATCTACCCCTGATCAAGCCGCCGCCGTCGCCGATTCAGCAGACGGTGTGATAGTCGGCTCGGCTCTCGTCCGTCGGGTCCTACAAGCCACCACGCCCGCGCAAGCCGCCACCTCTCTCTCGGAAGCAGTGTCGGCTTTACGAGCAGCGCTCGACTGAAGCAACTCTCGACAAGCAACCCGCGACACGAGACCCATTGGCAACGGCCACCCTTGTGAAACTCGGACCGTTCCCAGCCGGGAGTGGGGAGTGGGGGATGCGGCGAAGAAGCGATCCAGGTTCGGGTGACCGTTGCCTTCCAAGGATACCCGCCCGAGGCATTTGTGACGTGCACCTCACTGCGAAAATGGATTGATCCAGCGGATCATGCTCTACAATGCTCGCCGAGCCGGGGTGGCGAAATTGGCAGACGCGGTGGACTCAAAATCCATTGGACCTTGGTCCGTGCGGGTTCGAGTCCCGCCCCCGGCACACGAGCCCCGCGCTACCGCCACCCGGAGTGAGATGTCCCGGAAAGAACGCCGTATATTCGAGATCAACGATCAGCTGGCCGAACTTGCGCGTGAGGAAGAACGGGTTATCGAGGAACTCCAGTTCCACCGGCACCTAAACGATGACGCGCAGCGTGATGCGGTCGTCTCCGATCATCCGGAAGATCGCGCGACTGCCCGGCAGACCGCCGCCGATGTCGCTCGTTTTGAGCGGGCGGTTGAAGAGGTTCGAACCCGTAGGATCAAGCTGGAGGAAAAGCGGCGGCGACTCCTGGATCAGCTCGGCGACCTATGATCACGGTCCATGCCCACTCTTGCCCTTCTAGACGGCCATAGCCTCGCGTACCGGGCGTTCTATGCCCTTCCCGAAGACTTGGCCACGAAATCCGGCCAGGTCACCAACTCTGTGTACGGATTCGCCAGAATGATGATCCGCCTGCTGAAGGACCATCCACTCGACGGGCTCGCAGTTGCCTGGGACATGGGCCGACAGACATTCCGGACCGATGAATACCCCGACTACAAGGCCCAGAGGGAGAAGGCTCCCGATACATTCTCGACTCAGCTTCCGCTGATCGATGAAGTTCTCGAGTCCCTTGGAATCGCGCAGTTCCGGATGCCCGGCTACGAGGCGGACGACATCATCGGCAGCGTCGCGCAAGCAGCCGCAGCAGAAGGTTGGGACGTGTTGATCGTCACCGGGGACCGGGATGCGTTCCAACTGGTGAGCGATCGTGTGAAGGTCGTATATACCAGACGCGGCATCTCGGACACCGTTGTAGCCGATGAGGCCTGGGTGTCCGAGAAGTACGGCATCAGGCCGTCGCAATACGTTGACTACGCGGCCCTGCGCGGTGATACCTCGGACAATCTCCCGGGTGTACCCGGCGTTGGCGAGAAGACCGCGTCGCGGCTGGTCGCCTCCTACGGCACCCTGGAGAGCATCTACGAGCACCTCGATGAGATGACTCCCAAGCTACGCGAGAACCTCGAGACGGCCAGGGAGCAAGCGTTCCTGAACCAGCATTTGATGCATCTCATCCTCGATCTCGAAACGGGCGTTGATTTTCGACGACTGGGGTGGACCGACTGGGATCACGACCGCATGAAGGAACTGTTCCAAAGCCTCGAGTTCTCGTCGCTATACGACGAACTGCTGGGGATTCATCCTGACGGGGCACCGACTGTTGAAGCACTGGATGTGGAAGTCGTGACGCCGCCGGTCGGTCGGTTGGCGGAGGTCCTGGAGCGACTTGACCGGATAATCTTTGAGCCGCTGTTCGAAGGTACCGCCCTCGCAGGAGTGGCAATTGCATTAGATGATCAGACGGCTGCGTTCCTTCCAGTTGAGCGGATTGGCGAGTGGGCGCCGGTCTTCGAGGACTCCTCAGTTCCGAAGACGGCTCACGACGGCAAGCGTTTCGTCCGGGAGATGATGGGACGGGGCTACCCGGTTGGTGGATTCGATGTTGATACGGCGCTGGCCGCCTATTTGATCGATCCAGCAGCCCGTTCCTTCGACCTCCGGGACCTGGTGGATCGATATCTACATCTGGAGATCGAATCGCCCGACGCAGAGACTTCGGTCGACACACAAGGCGCCTTCGACTTCTCGGGTGGACCGGACCTAGAGAGCCTGGGGAGGCGGGCGGTAGCCCTTCGCCGCTTGGCGGACGCGCTCATCGCCGAACTCGACGGACGCAGTGAGAGGCCGCTGTTCGACGAGGTGGAAATGCCGCTGATCGGTGTGCTGGCGAGGATGGAGGAGCGGGGGGTGGCGATCGATCGCAAGTATCTCTCAGAGCTCGGCGACGATCTGCGGAAGCAGCTGTCGGAGCTCGAAGTCTCGATACATGACGCGGCTGGTGGTCCATTCAACATCAACTCAACACTGCAATTGAGAGAGGTGCTGTACGACCGGCTCGAATTGCCGATCCTCAAGAAGACGGCCAAGGGAGCCCCCTCCACCGATGCTTCGGTGTTGAAGAAGCTCGGCGACGCTCATCCGATCGTGGCCGACCTCCTTCGGTATCGAGAGCTCGAGAAGCTGCGATCGACCTATGTCGATGGGTATCTGCCGCTGATCGCTGCTGATGGCCGTATCCACACGAGCTTCAATCAGATCGCCGCAGCCACCGGGCGTCTTTCGTCCGATAATCCGAATCTGCAGAACATCCCCGTCAGATCCGAGACCGGCCGGTTGATAAGACGCGGATTCATTCCGCAACCTGGTTGGACGTTTGTGGTGGCCGACTACTCGCAGATCGAGTTGCGCATCCTGGCCCATCTGAGTGGGGATCCCGGGTTGCTTGATGCCTTCGCCAACGACCTGGACATCCACACAGCCACCGCCGCCCGCGTGTTCGAACGCGATCTCGATGATGTCCCAGATGAGTTGCGCCGGAGGGCCAAAGCCATCAACTTCGGACTCTTGTACGGAATGGAAGCGTTCGGTCTGGCAGACCGACTCGAGATCAGTCGTGATGAAGCTTCCGAGCACATCGACGCATATTTCTCACAATTCCCGGACGTGAGAGAGTTCATGGACTCGGTTGTGACCGATGCGAAGCGTCTCGGCTACACCGAAACGCTCTTCGGTCGACGTCGCTACCTCCCAGAGCTCAAGAGTGACAACTTCCGGATCAGGCAGATGGGGGAGCGGATGGCTCTGAACGCTCCGATCCAGGGCGCCGCTGCCGACATCATCAAAAAGGCGATGGTAGAACTCGATGCCCGGTTGGAGTCGTTGGAATCGACCATGCTGCTGCAGATCCACGATGAGTTGGTTCTAGAGGTCCCGCCTGCCGAGCATGAAGTGGCAACCGAAATCATGGTGGAAACCATGGAAGGTGTCGTTGAGTTGGCCGTTCCACTACGAGTCGATGTGTCGACGGGGGCAAACCTCGCCGAATGTAAAGGCTGAGCGAGAACCCCTGAGATGTCAAAATATGGCACCTTTGGGATTTCGACTGGAGGCCGGGAGAGGTTCCGTGATACACTCTCAACCGCCTCGCGGCCTTCTGTCGCGGGAGCATCTCTCTCGGAGGAAACACAACCACCCATGACGACCGAAAACGAATCCGCGCCTGTCGCCGACGAGGCAACCGACGCGGTGGCCGAACTCGAACCGGAAACTCCGGCGGCCGAATCCGACCTGACCGAAACGACGGCAACAGAGGCAGTCGAGGAGGCCGCTGAAGAAGCGGTCGCCGAAGAATCCCCTCTGGAGACCGTGGTTGCTGAAGCCGAAGTGGCTGTCACCGATGAACCCGCTGAGGTGGCGGCGACAGTCGAGCCGGCTGCCGTTGCAAGCGATGCGGCTGAACCTGATGACGATTCCGCAATCAAGTCCGCCGATGTGGTCGAGAGGAAACCTGTCTCGAAGCCGGCTGCTCCGATCGTCGCCAAGACCGTCGCCGAACTGCCCGATGACATCGCAGACGATTTTGAGGCCGCTCTCGAGCTCACCGTTCTCGAGTTCTCCGAGGGCGATATCGTCGAAGGCACGGTTGTGAGCATCGATCAGAATGAGGTGCTCGTCGACATCGGGTACAAGTCCGAGGGTGTCATTCCCGGATCCGAGCTTTCGATTCGAAACAACGTCGATCCGGCCGAGGTCGTTTCTGCCGGCGAGCGGATTGAAGCCGTAGTCCTCGACAAAGAAGACGACGAGGGTCGACTGATTCTCTCCAAGAAGCGCGCCCAGTATGAGCGCGCATGGGGACGGATCGAAGCATTGACCGCCGAAGGTGGCACGGTCACCGGTCCTGTGATTGAGGTCGTGAAGGGCGGCTTGATCGTCGACATCGGCCTGCGCGGGTTCCTTCCGGCCTCATTGGTCGAACTGCGCCGGGTGCGTGATCTCGACCAGTACGTAGGTCAGGACATCGAAGCCAAGGTCATTGAGCTGGACCGCAATCGCAACAACGTCGTGTTGTCGCGCCGTGCGTTCCTCGAGGAGGCACAGGCCGAGCAGCGGCAGGCTTTCCTCGACGAGTTGGCAGTCGGCGAAGTACGACCGGGCGTGGTCTCGTCCGTTGTGAACTTCGGCGCATTCGTCGACCTAGGCGGCATGGACGGACTCGTCCACGTGTCAGAATTGTCATACCAGCACGTCAACCACCCTTCTGAGGTTGTGAAGGTGGGCGACGAGGTCACCATCAAGGTTCTCGAAGTGGATCTGGATCGTGAGCGGATTTCGCTTTCCATCAAGCAGACACAAGAGGATCCGTGGGAAGCGTTCTCCCGGGAACACGAAGTCGGCTCCGTCGTGGATGGCGCCGTCACCAAGACCGTTCCGTTCGGAGCGTTCGTCTCGGTGGGTGAAGGAGTCGAGGGTTTGGTCCACGTTTCCGAGATTGCCGCACATCGCGTTGAATCTCCGGAACTGGAACTCTCCATCGGTCAGCCGGTCAAAGTGAAGGTCACGGAGATGGATGAGGGTCGCCGCCGGGTGAGCCTGTCCATCAAGCAGGCATCGCCGGACTGGCAAGATCGCCCGCAACCGGCCGCAGCTCCTCGCGAGCCGCGCCGCCGGCCGCCCGAGCGCCGGGAGTTCGAGAAGGAGCAGGAGACCACCGAAGAGCGTTCATTCAACGTAGATTCGAGCCTCGAGGCTATTCTGCAAGAATTGAAGGAAAGAGGGATCGGTCGCCGTTAGATCGGCGGCTTGACAATCTCACGATCTGTGGCAGCCTCAGTACCTACGGTGGGCGCCGGGGAGGCCGGAAGGCACGCCTCTGCGACAACAGGGGGATTCTGTGGGCACTAGTTATAACATGTGCGCAAAGACCTCTAAGGTGTGTCCTTCAATGAACCGATATTTGGGGGAGTCGGCACCGTTCGACTTCGGCTTGTGCGATCTAAGGAGACTCAATGGGTAGGCGGACACTCGTCCTGGTGGTAGCGCTGCTCTTGGCGGCCATCGCTACTTTCGCTGTGTACAACTTCCTCTCCGGAGTCGAAGAAGAGGCAGCCAAGGACCGGACATATCAGGTCGTGTTCCGTTCGGCTGAAGGCCTCCCGGAAGGTACCGAAGGTGCGGCCGTCCTCGAGCAGTTCCGTTATGAAGAGAGCGAAGAAGAAGCTCGCCTCGTGCCGGATAACGTCATCGACTCGATTGAGGAACTGCAAGCGACGTTGACCGGCCGCGTGGCCGCGGGTCCGATTTCTGGTGGACAAGTCCTGACGACCGACCAGTGGGTCGAGATCACGACTGAGATTGCACCGCTGGCCGGACGAATAGCAGAAGGCAAGGAAGCTGTGACGGTCTTCGCTAGCGCCGAACGTGGAGTCTTCGGCTTCATCGAACCCGGTGACCGGGTCAACGTCATCGTCTCCATGGATCTCGAAATCGATGTACCGATCGGTGAGGAAGTCGTAATCGGCGACGTTCAGCCTGAGGAGCCCGCGGCGCCGGGCGAAGAGGGGCCTGTGGAGACGAATACCGTCACCAAAGCATTCACCCGGTACACCTTGCAGGGCATACCCGTGTTGGCCGTCGGTACCGAAGTGAAGCCTGACGAAGATGCTCCGGTAGAGATCATCGCGCCAACGACCGCAACGGACGGCGAAGCCGTCGTTGTCGAAGATGAGCAACCAGGCCAGGTAGTCCTCACTCTCGAGGTTTCGCCGGATCAGGC
>CBDTUP010000151.1:0-6562 GCA_965363685.1 uncultured bacterium
GATCCACATCAACCGCACCGAGATTACGACCAGCAATCCCGGCAATCCCCGCATCACCGACGGTGAGGACAATGACAACAACGGTCTTGTCGACGATATCGTTGGCTACGATGTGGTCAGTGATGACGGTCTTGCCTTCGATCGCCACCCGGCGGAGATAGTCGCGTTCAGTGATGATTCCGACGATTTCGTCATCTTCGGTCACCAGCAGCGAGCCCGAATTCGCGTCGACCATCGCCTTGACGGCCGCGAATACGGTGTCATCAGGAGCGATCCGGTTAACGGTGGCCCCCTTCTCGGCTACGACATCTCCGACACTCGCCATCGTCTACCTCCATTGGTTTCGATGTGGCCAGAGTATCTGATCTGTGCTCGGTGTGGCGGCTACCCGCCGCTTGATCCTCCGCCACCGCCGGAAAAGCCCCCGCCGCTGAATCCTCCAAAGCTGCCGGAGCTCCAACCGCCACCACCCCAACTCGACGATCCACCGCTCCCGCCGCCGAATCCTCCACCGGAGAATCCCCCGAACCATGAATTCGAGTCGTCGGACCATGAGTTGTCCTCATAGACGGGCTCCCATCCATAGCTGCCTGAGTGACCGCCGGTGATAACCCAGTGGAAGTACAAGAGCGTGAATGGATCGAACGATCCAAACCTGGCCGGGATGGGTTGTCCGGTCCATGTATCGGTTTGCCGTGAGGTTCCGGAGTGGGCAAGTTCGGGCGCGAATCTATCGGCATCGTCAATCGTCGACCGTGAAAGGGCCTGTCGTTGAGCTGCGTAAGCGAGTGCGAATGCGCGCGGTCCCCGATGATCAGAGGCTCCAAACGCGGCTGCGATGTCTGCGTAGGAGCCTTCCAGCCCAAGGGTCGCCAGCTCGCTGCGCGCCTCCTGCCAGCGCCGAAGAGCCTGTGCCGGCTCTAATGACACCGCCAGAATCCCGGCAATAGTCCGGCGTGAATCCCCGGTCATACCAACGTCGGCCAATTCCTCGAGTAGTCCGTGGTAGACGGCTACGCCATCGGTCCTCCGTTCGAGCAGAGCTGCGGTAATGGCGACGGGAAGACCGAGACGCTTTGATTGCTCTCGGACGGCAGCCACTCGGCGCGGGTTCGAGAGACCGGCGAGAGCGTATTCGACCGACTCGGCCGGAGTGAGCTCCTCGGCCCGGTTCCTCGAGTAGGCAGCCAGGAACTCCGGCACCGATTCCTCGTCGCGGTTCAGAAGCAAGAGAGCTGCAATGGCAGCGGTGTCCAGACCATCTTCGACAAGATCGACCCCCTTTTCGTCGAGTTCCTGTCGTACGCGTTCATATCGAGAGAACGCGCGGTCTGCGTCAGGATCTAGGTCCGCCAGCGCGGCGGCTACCGCCGGGCGCGCCGACGACGACGGCAGTTGCTCGTACAGGCTCTCCAGGGTGTCGGTCTTGGCACGGGCGGTGGCGTAGGCTCCTTCGAGGCTCTCAACTGCATCACCGATCATCGTCTTGTCCCGCAACACCGGGGCTGCTTTGATGAACCGCTCACCCAGATCCGTCAGGATCGCAAAACCCAAGCCGGTGTCGACCAAGCGCTGATCAACGACAGTCGCGACCCGGCTCCGGGCTTCTGCTACCCGGTAGGGACGCAACCCATCGACCAGTCGGGTTAGTTCGCCCCGGCGCACGTCGAATAGCTCGTCATCATCGAGGTCGACTTCGAGCGCTTCTCTTGATGCCGATTGAACGGCACCTTCAAGTACGTCTCGTTCGTCGGCAACCTTGAGTTCGAGCGGGACCTCCGCTGCCGCCATCATTCCGTCACGGTCAACGAGATTCAGAAGCCGGTGGCGTCGAGCTGCCATCAGCGCGACCTCATCGGTGGGAGGGCGAACCTCGGCAATATCGCCCAGCACCCGCGCTACATCAGCAGTTGGAGCATCTGCCGGCGCTGCGTCGCTCTCGATCAGATAATCCCTTAGGAGGGGCAATTCATGTCCTGCCACGTCAAGCCGTGCCAGCTCGCCGTCGACGAGTTCTCCCCGCAGCCGACGGGTCTTCGCTCTACGTTGTCCTCTCACCGCCACTCCCGTCGCGCCAAGCCCGCCCAATAGCGCGACACCGACCACAACGCCCACGACGGCGAGATTCAGTCCGCCGCCGGTATCAGAAGGACGTTCATCTGGTGTGAAACCGTCCAGTACATCTCGTGCTCCGCCATTCGAAGTTGTTTCCCCGGATGCAAAGGCGGCCAAAGCTTCGTCCAATGATCCGATGATGGCCAGCAATCCGGCATCGAAGTCTCCGTTTGCGAAGAAGCTGTTCCCGACCCCTGCGATCGAATCGAAATCGCGAGGAACACCGTTCAGCCCCGGGCCGTGTTGGACCGTGGTCACTCTTGAATCGAGATCTACGGCAATGACGATCCCATCGTTCAGTTCGGGATCACCTACTCCCCAGGCATCTCCGAGATCAACGGCGAAACTCTCAACCGGTCGGCCACCGGTGTCGTCGACGATCACAACCGCGGTTTCGTGACCGTAGGTCGCTACCAACCTCCCGACGGCCTCTTCGAGGGCGGCGTCGTCCTCGATCACCCCAACGGTGTCCGTCACCGCCCCATCGCAGGTGATCCCTTCGAACGAGGGACATTCCAGCGACTGTGCCATGGCCACCGAAGGCAATAGGACTGCCAGCAAAGCCACTACCGGTATAGAGATTGACTGTCCGAGACGGAACCGCACGAGGCTCCTTTCATGTTCCATGTTTCACGCTAGCGCCGGATTCCGGCGACCCGGAGCCCAACCCCCGAGTCCCTGAGACCAAACCAGGGACGCACCCCGATGTCGTCGACCGGAATATCTGGTCTCCTGGGGTCTGAACCAGGAGGAACGATGAAGACGATGTGGACGACGGCAAAGCGATTGGCGCGGAAAACACCGGTCGAACGAGACCGATACATCGATTTTCTAAGGCTGTTCGCAATCGTCGTCGTCGTGTTGGGACACTGGTTGATGGCGGTCATAGTGGTGAGGGACGGAGATGTAGAGGTCGATCACTTGTTGGCGTTGGCTCCAGGTGCTCAGTACCTGACATGGATACTGCAGGTGATGCCGGTGTTCTTCATCGTCGGAGGCTTCGCCAACGCTATGTCCTGGTCCTCATCGCAGCGCGTTGGACGGAGATACTCGGAATGGCTCCAATCTCGCACGACGCGGCTGTTGAGACCCACAACGGTCTTTGCGACTGTCTGGGCTGGAGCGACCCTCCTGCTGATGACAATGGGAGTCGATCCTGCGACTCTTCGGATGGCCACTCAGGCGGTCGCGGTGCCTCTTTGGTTCCTGGCCGTATATCTGGGCATAGTGGCGCTGGCCCCGTTGATGATTCGACTCGATCGACGATATGGCTGGTCCGTCCCCCTGTCGCTCGCCTCGGCCGCACTGGTCGTCGACTACCTCCATCACGGGATCGGAGTTCCCGTCGTCGGGTGGTCGAACTTCCTGTTCGTGTGGCTGGCGGTGCACCAGATAGGCATTCTGTGGCAGCGAGGCGCGTTGCCACGAGGGATCTCCGGCAATCTGGCGGTTGCGGCCGCCGGTCTCGTGGGGTTGTACCTCCTGACCGTGATCGGACCATATCCGACCAGCATGGTCGGGGTCCCGGGATCGGCCTGGACCAACAACCTGCCGCCGACGGTTGCCCTGATTGTGCTGGCGGTGGTGCAGACCGGAGTGATGCTGGTTCTGCGCCGGCCCGTCACCGCCTGGCTTCAGCGCCCGTCAATGTGGGCAGTGGTCGTAGCCGGCAACGGTCGGATCATGACTATCTACCTGTGGCATATGACGGCGATGATCACTGTGGCAGGCTTTGGGTTGCTGGCAGGTGGGTCCGGTCTCGCGATCAACCCACTAACCGGAACCTGGTGGTGGTCACGTCTGATCTGGATCGCGGTGCTGCTGGTACCACTTGCCGGTCTGACAAGCCTGTTTGGATCGTTTGAGGCAAATCGGGTGGCGCACCCAGCGACGAATACTGCGGTCGTCGTCGGAGTAATGGTGGTGATCTGGGGCTTTGCGAGGCTGGCGCTCGGGGGGTTCGTTGCGACCGACTCGGCCACCGTCGGGTTCCTCGCTCCGCTCGCCGTGTTGCTGGGCGCGTGGCTGCTTGGTATCACCACGCTGGGGAGAGCTCACGGTGGAGTCGGCAGCACGCCAAGCTGATCAACCATCATCCGGCCACCAGGCGGTGTCGCTATGCGTCCCGTACCAGGCGAACCAAAACGATTGTCCGGAGATCAGTCGAGGGTACGAGACGGAACCATCGGTGAGGGACTCCTCGCCTGCTTCGAATCCATCGAAGTCATCCGGGGTGCCCAGATAGAAACGGGCTCCGCCTCCCGAAGGGATCACGGAGATCAATTCATCACCTACCTCGACGCTGGTCGGACCCGAGGCGGACAACGCGTTCAGCTCCACGGCAAGAGCCAGGCCCTCGAACTCCAGGGTGGCAACTTCGGCTTTGGCCGGAAACACGGGGAGAGCCTCCACAGCGGGAAACCAGAGCTCACCGGCGGCAAAGTAATCGCCGTAGGCAGTTCCGGCATCGTATGTCGGTGCTCCTTCGATGCCCCTGTCGGCGCCTCGATCCGGAAGAGCCAGAACCCAGGTATCGGGGTTCAGTTCACGCCACTCGCTCCAAGTTGTCACCACGAGTGGCAGTCGCTCGAGTTGTTTGCCTGCCAGCGGGCCGGCGATCGCCTCGCCGGTGAGATGTTGCCAGAGGGACCCGGTCTTTGTGTCGAGCATGACCTTGTTCGAGTTGAGGAGCAGGCCCGACGTCAAGAACATGAGGTCTTCGCCATCGACACTGCTCAGGAAGATGGATCCGGATCGACAGAGTGTGCAGTTGGCCAGCGCCACGGCATCACCTGCCAGCTGATCGTTGGCCAGCTCATGCACATCGAGGATACGCAGGGGATAGGCGACACTCTCCTGACGGTGTGTGGTTCCGAACACCAGATCGGCGTCGGCCAGGTATGTTGCTTCCGCAGCCGGGATTCGCTCGGGCAGGTTGAGCTCGGGGACTCCGCCGACCGGCACGCCACCCCACTGGATGGAAGCCAGAGTCTGCGGGTCATCAATTTGATCGAGCAGCTGTCTGAAAGCGGGATCGACCGATGCATACAAGTCCGATTTCCAGTCGGAGTAATCGGGGCCTGGATCGATAGCGTTTGAGAGCATGAAGGACCCGAAGGCGACGTAGGCCGCTACGACGTCTTCCGCGTCGACTTCTATGCCGGTGATCATCGTCAATGGCGGGATCAGGCGCACGTCTCCTGAGAACCGGAGAAGGTCAACGAGATAGGGGATCCAGCGGAAGTCGACGGGAGAGTCGACTCCATTGGCGATGACTGCCAGGGTCTCGTCGGCCGGCAATGCAAGGTACGCCTTGAGCGCGTCCAGAACGTCTTCACGAAGTGCCGGTGTTTCGGTTGTGGACGTGTTTACTCCCGAGTCTTGGACCTCGGGGGCGTCGAGAGATTCGCTGCATGCTGCAGCAATGAGAACCGCGACGATTAGTAGGCGACGCATTGACGACACTGTCGCAGATCGTGCTCTATATGTGGTCTACGGGCTCGCTGCGCGGAAGATTTGGTGCTCGGACCGTTGTTTACTGCAGGCGCTACCGTCCGACCAACGAGGAGGGTCCAACCGTGACGAATCGCACCATGTGGGTCAAGATCGAGGAGGTCGATTTCGACCTGAATACCCCGACGATGGTGGTAGCGAAGGGTCGGGCTTTGTGCGTTACACGAACCGCCGAGGGATGGGGGATCCTCGACAATCGGTGTCCCCATCAAGGCGGTCCACTCGGCGAGGGCCACATAGAGGATGGGTGTCTGCTGTGCCCGTGGCACGGCTACGAATACGATCCCGTAACCGGCGAGCCACCTCCAGGGTTCACCGACGCCGCCACTTCGTACGAAGTCGAGGAAAGGGTCGACGGCCTTTACGTTCGACTTCCCGTCGAAGATCACTCACCGACGCTCATGGATCAGATGGTGGACGTTCTCACCGACTGGGGCGTAGACACGGTCTTCGGCATGGTGGGGCACTCAAACCTCGGGCTGGCCGATGCCCTCCGCCGGGCGGAGGAAGGCGGGCGATTGACCTACTACGGGATACGACATGAGGGAGCGGCTGCTTTCGCAGCCAGCGGATTCGGCAAGCTCACCGGACGTCCCGCCGCCTGCCTGGCTATCGCCGGACCCGGCGCGACAAACCTGCTCACCGGACTGTGGGATGCCAAGGTTGATCGAGCCCCTGTCCTGGCGATGACCGGACAAGTTCAGACCCAGGTTCTCGGCCCGGGAGCATTCCAGGAGATACCTCTTTCGGAAGCGTTTGCGGCGGTTTCTGAATGGAGTCAGACGGTGCTCGGACAGGAGAACGGCACCGAGTTGATGGCTTTGGCCCTCAAGCATGCCATCGTGCAGCGTGACGTTGCACACCTGATCTTTCCCGATGATGTGCAGAATCTGCCCGGCCGTGAAGATCCTCCCGCCCGTCCTCGCAGCGGAAG
>CBDTUP010000152.1:0-6545 GCA_965363685.1 uncultured bacterium
GGTCAGGAGGGCGTCGTCGAACGCCAGGCTCGAGATGAACAGGGCAACGGTGAAACCGATCCCGGCTAGCAACGCCAGGCCCCACACCTGTGACCAGGTCGTTCCCTTGGGGAGCCTTCCGATGTTGAGCCTAACTGCGCCGTAGGTGAACAGGGTGATGCCGAACATCTTGCCGAAGACCAGTCCGAGGGCCACTCCGAGCGCAACGGGATGAGTGATCGCATCGACGAAATCCACGCCGGCGAATCGAACGCCCGCATTTGCGAGAGCGAAGATCGGGACGATTGCGAACGAACTCCAGAGGTGCAACCTGTGTTCGAGGCGCGAGAGCGGCGCAATTGATTCATGACTCACCGCCATGAGTTGGCGTGCCTCATAATCGACGTGCTCGCGTGCTCTTTGGGTGGTGGCACTGGCCGGGTATGCGTCCACGATCCGCCGAGCCTTGTGGTCAAACTCGTCGCTGGAGAACAACGGCCTCGCCGGGGTCATGAGGCCGAGCGCAACACCGGCCAGGGTGGCGTGCACCCCTGATTCCAACAGGAAATACCACGTGACAACCGCGGCGGGAACGTAGAAGACCATGCTCCTCACACCAGAGCGTTTGAAGGCTTCGATAACCACCAGGCCACTGATGGCGGCGGCGAGCCAGCTCAAGCTGAGGTCGTCGGTATAGAAGATGGCGATAACGGTGATGGCACCGATGTCATCGGCAATCGCCAGCGCAAGCAAGAAGAGCTTGGCACCGATCGACACTCGCGAACCGAGTAGCGCTACGACTCCAACTGAGAACGCAATATCGGTAGCCATCGGGATCCCCCACCCGGCCATGGCTTCGCCGCCGGTACTCGCTACGAATGCGATGTAGATCAACGCCGGGAAGACCATTCCGCCCAGGGCTGCAAAGGCCGGGAGAGCGGCAGCCTTGGGGTCACGAAGCTCCCCGATCACCAACTCGCGTTTGATTTCGAGACCGACGACGAAGAAGAAGATCACCATCAGGCCGTCGTTCACGATGTGTTGCAGGCTCTCGTCGAAGTAGAACCAACTCCCGAGTTCTATCGAGAGGTGGGTATGCCAGAACTCATCGTAGGTCTCACCGAAGGGTGCGTTCGCCCAGATGAGGGCGGCAGCCGCGGCAATGAGGAGGATGACGCCGGACGCGGCCTCGGTTTCGGTAAACCGCATGACGGGTCGCATGAATCGGCGCGGAACAAAGCGGTCCGAGTGCAACCAGGTTGAATATACGTGCTCTTCTTCCACGAGGTTGGAGGGTACCAAGGTCTGAGTTGTCACCGGTATCTCGTCGGGGCTTGAGCCGTTCGGCTTTGGTCGCCCGTGCTCTGCTTGCCGACAGGGCGTTGACAACGGTTGCGCATAAGCTGTCCCGCCATGAGGAAGAGAGCGATCCTTCGATGGGTCTATACCGCCGCCGGCTTGGCATCGATCGGACTTGCAATCATCGGGACTGTGCTCCCGGTCGTTCCCACCGTGCCATTGGTCCTGCTCGCCGGGTTCTTCTTCAGCCGCTCGTCCGAGAGATTCGATCGGTGGCTCGTTGAACACTCCGTTTTTGGCCCGATCATCACCGATTGGAGGGCCGGGCTCGGGTTCACCGTTCGGGCAAAGCTCGTTGCGGTCGTGGCCATTGTTGCCTCGTTTGGTTCAACTCTCTTGATCGCGGTTAGCTCGACGGTCGGCCGGATTGGAATGATCTTGCTGGCAATCAGCGTGATCGCCTATATCGTCTCCCGCCCTACGAAGCGCGTGGCGGCGGAGTCGGAATAGCTCCCGGCAAACCGAAGAGGGCACCCGCTGCGCGAGTGCCCTCCGCTACTGGGTCGCGCGCAATCAGGACTGAAGGGACGCCTGGATCTCGAGTTCGATATCCAAGTGCTTGGAAACGAGTAGGCCGCCTGCTTCGAGAGGTGCATTCCAGTTGACTCCCCACTCTTCGCGCTCTATTCGAGTGGATCCGGAGAAGACCGCCTTGTTGTTGCCCCAGGGGTCGACGAAGACCCCGAGAAACTCGAACTCGATGGAAACAGGATGGGAAACCCCGCGCATCGTGAGTTCACCGGTCAAAGTCCACGTGTCGCCGTTGGGCGAAACCGAGGTGCTGGCGAATGTCAACTGAGGATGATCCTCAACGGCCAGGAAGTCGGGGGAGCGGATATGTCCGTCCCGATCGTCCGCGCCGGTCGTGATGCTGGCGGCTTCGATGGTGAGCGAGACGCTCGACTCTGCGATGTTCTCGGCGACGGTGATCGTCCCGGAGAACTCCCCAAAGGAACCTCGGACTTTCGATACGACCAGGTGGCGGGCAATTGCCGAAATCGTGCTGTGGGAAGGATCAACGACCCAGGTCCCTACGGCCGGGACGGTGCGTCCATCAACTGTTCGTGTGCTCATCTTGCTCTCCTTTGATTGCATAGTGCAATGATTGTACACTACAAGTAACTCGACTTGTAGGTGATCTGATCAAAAGACCTGAATCGGACGGTTTGCTGGCCTGGCGTACGTTTCTCGAAGCGCACGCCGCCATTGTCAGACGACTGAATGACGAGCTGGAGGAGTCGGCTGGCATTCCCTTGAGCTGGTACGACCTTCTTGTGCAGTTGCAGGAGGCGGGCGGAGTGTTGCGCATGCACCGGCTCGCAGAGTCACTTCTCATCAGCAGAAGCGCCACGACACGATTCGTCGACCGTCTCGAAGGGCGCGGCCTCATCCGACGGGAGGTCTGTCCCGAGGATCGGCGCGGAATGAACGTCGTCCTAACCGCTAAGGGCCTCGATACCCTTCGAGGGGCAACCCCCGGTCACCTCGATGGAGTAGCCAGGCTGTTCACGAACCACCTCAGCAAGGCCGAGGCGGCTCAGATCACCGAGATCCTCGGTCGGATCACCTCGCAGTAGATATCGACGGGCTATTCGTAGGAGATCGCTTCGAGGACATCCAGGTTCGAAGCGCGGAAGGCCGGCCAGGCCGCGGCAGCAATGCCTGCGAAGGCAGCTCCCACCACACCGGAGGCAAGCCATCCCCAAGGGATGCTCAGCTGGAGGCCCTGGTCGGCGAGCGATGCCACCAACGCCCAACCGAATCCCATACCCAGAAGTCCACCGAGTACCGCACCAAAGATGGCAATGATGACCGACTCCAGGCCGATCATATTGCGAACCTGCGAGCGGCTCATCCCGACAGCTCGCAGCAGTCCGATCTCGCGGGTTCTCTCGAATACCGAGAGGAGAAGTGTCAGAAGGATGCCGATCAGCGCGATGAACACAGACATGGCCAGCAGGCCAAAGATCAGGAAGACAACCTGGTTGATCTGGGAAGCAATCTGGTCGCGCAGCTCCTCTTGGTCGATGACCTCAATGCCGGGGAAGTCGGTCAGGGCAGTTTCAATCGCGACCCGGCCTTGATCGATGGTGACACCCTCTGCCAAGCGGACATAGGCCTGGAAAGCGTTCGTCTCCAGGAAGTGTTCGGCGAAAGTACCGTCCGACACGTACCAGGTCGTGTCGGTTGCGGCGCCGATGTCGATTATCGCCGCAAGTTCGAACTGCTGGGTTCCCGTTCTGGCGAACCCGACTTCGATCGTGTCGCCGAGAGACAAATCGTTGTTGTCGGCGAACGACCTGGTGGTTGAGATGCGGTTGCCGTTCAATGCATCGAGGGAGCCGGCGATGACTTCGACGTCGAGGAACTCTCCGATTAGATCGGTGTCGATTCCGGCCACGAAAGTCGTCGTATCTAGAACTGAGGCCGGTCCGATTTTGATGCCGGTCGCCAGTTCCACTTCATCGATCGCTGCAACTGCATCGACCGCCTGCGAACTGAAGCCGGTGAAGCCGAAACCCGGCGGCTGGAGAAGCAGATCGGCCGTGAACGCATCCTCTATCGCGTTGGTGGCGGTATCTCGGGTCGATGCCGCCAAGATCGATACCGTGGTGACCAGTGCCAGACCGATCATCAGAGCCCCCGCCGTCGCCGCGGTTCTACGCGGGCTGCGAGCAGCGTTGCGTTCGGCGAGGTTTCCGGTGGCACCGGCCACAGCCTTGATGGGGATACCGGCGAGCTTGGAGATCGGCCGCGCTACCAGGGGGCTGAGCACGTATACGGCGATGAAGACGAGGCCGGCGCCTATCCCAACCAGGAGGGCGGGTGCAAACCCGAAGATGTCCAGGCCGACGAGGCCGGCAGCGATCGAACCGATTCCGATCAAAAGGAGCGGGCTGCCGCTCAGAATACGGCGACGCCAGGTGGCAGGGTTGCTCCCGGTGGGAGTATGACGGAGTGCCGCCATCGGGGAGATTCGCGACGCACGAATGGCAGGAAGGAGAGCTGACGTCATCGTCACCAGCAATCCCACAGTCAGAGCTACGACGACCGTGCGCGGTTGCACTTGTAGTCCCGCGTCCGGCAAGTTGCCGCCAAACGCTACCTCGATGAGCACTTCCATGGCGATCGCCAGCAGGACTCCCGCTCCGACGCCGATGACGGAAGCGATCAGTCCAGTCAAAGCCGACTCGAAGAGCACCGATGATGTGACCTGACCTCTGGTTGCTCCGATTGCGCGTAGAAGCCCTAGTTCGCGTGTGCGTTGTGCCACAACGATTCGGAATGCGTTGTAGATGACGAAGATCCCAACGAAGAGCGAGATACCCGCAAACGCCAGCAGCAGCGTGTTGAGGAATCCGAGACCTTCCTTCACCTGGGCCGTCTGTTCCTCGGCTACCGATTGAGAGCTGACTGCTTCCACCCCTGGGGGAACGATCGCGTCGACCGCGGCAACGATGGCATCGAGATCGCTGCCGGGTTCGATGGTGAGTTCGATGGCGTCGACCTGACCGACAGCATCCAGGAGCACTTGTGCCGCTTCAAGCTCAAAGACGGCCCAGCTCGTTCCAAGCAAGTTGTCGGCTTCGCCGAAGCCGAGGCTCCCTACCAGGGTGAACTCCTGTCGTGGCCCGCCGATGAGCATTCCGACCGTGTCGCCAACTTCGAAGCCGGCTCGTTCGATCGTCGCTGAGTCCAGCATCAACTCCGTTGGTCCTTCGGGCGGCCTGCCCTGGCGGATGGTGAACTGGCTCGGTCCGCCCGACCACGAGGTCACAAAAGTGGGTGGTCCGGTGGTGGGGAGGAGCTCACCGTCTGAATCGAGGATTTGTCCCGATGGTGACAGCACAGTCCCCCATGCGCCCTCGACACCGGGAACATCGGCGACCGAGGCGAGAAGCTCCTCCGACATTCGCTCCGGCAATCCGAAGCTCAAGTCTGGGTCAACCTCGCGGCGCACCTGGATGTCGGTTGCCGAGAAGGCATCGGAGAACAGATTGTCAAAAGCCTCACCGATGGTGTCTGTGAACACGAAGGCGGCCACCACGAAGCTGACACCGGCAAGAATGGCGAGAGAGAGGAGGCCAGATCTGAGCTTGTGGGCCCAGAGATTCTTCAGCGCAGCACGGATCACGCTAGCTCTCCAGAGTCTTGATTCGATCGAGAATTCGATCGGCGGTGGGGTGCGACATGTCACCAGCGATCCGACCATCTTCAAGGAAGACCACCCGGTCGGAGTGGGCCGCCGCGAGGGGATCGTGGGTGACCATCACGATCGTTTGGCCGTAATCCTCAACTGCCTGGCGCATGAAGCGAAGCAGCTCAGTGCCCGACTTCGAGTCGAGATTGCCGGAGGGCTCATCAGCGAAGATGATCTCTGGCCGGCTGGCGAGAGCGCGCGCTGCTGCCACCCTCTGTTGCTGCCCGCCGGAAAGCTCTGACGGCTTGTGGGTTAGACGGTCCCCGAGTTTGAGAATTTCCACTATGTGGGAAAGCCACTCAGCCTCCGGTTTCCGCCCGGCTATGTCCATGGGAAGCGTGATGTTCTCCCGGGCGTTGAGGGTCGGGACGAGGTTGAAGGCCTGAAACACAAAACCGATCTTGTCGCGCCGCAGTTGGGTGAGGTGCTTGTCGGTGAGCATGGTGAGATCGACATCCCCGATAAACACCTGCCCGCTGGAGACACGGTCGAGGCCGGCCATACAGTGGAGGAGCGTCGACTTGCCGGATCCCGACGGTCCCATGATTGCCGAGAACTCTCCGGCGTTGAACGTCACGTCGATGTTGTCCAGAGCGGTGACGGCAGTCTCGCCGAATCCGTAGGTCTTGGTCACCCCGCGCGCGGATGCGGCGGTTTCCCGAGAGTCAGTCATGTGGTGAACCTCTTTCGTCTTACCCATTCTGTCTCAGCTTTGGCTCTAGCCCTATTCGGTGCTGTGGGACAGAATGTCGCCGGGTTGGCAATCGAGTTCCCGACAGATCGCTTCGAGTGTTGAGAAGCGGATGGCTTTGGCCTTGCCTGTCTTGAGGATAGATAGATTGGCCACGGTGATCCCGACTCTTTCGGCGAGGTCGGTCAGGGTCATCTTCCTATCGAGCAGCAGTTGATCTACGTGCACGTTGATGCTCATTTCACACCGTCAGATCGGATTCGGCCTGCAGGTTCATGCCGTGATGGAAGCAGCGCAGCAGGTAGACGGTCTGCC
>CBDTUP010000153.1:0-6507 GCA_965363685.1 uncultured bacterium
AGAGGTCCTAGGTCTCTGGTTGGCAACATGCTGGGTCGTCAAGCTGTATCGAGAAGATGGAGGTTTCTGGATGCGCGCAGTGATCCTTCGCGTCTTGGCTGCCGTGGTTTTGGTCTCCGGATGTGGCGACGACACCGCTTCCACGCCGGGAACGGAAATCGTGCCGGTCACAGGCATGCAAGCCTGTGATCTGGTGTCTTCGTCAACCCGCAGCACTCCCGGCAGCGCCGCATTTTCCGAAGCTGTATATGCGGTCGCCAGCGCGTACGTCTCGTACCCGAGCGCTTCCACACGGTGAACCCCGTCCAGGCGGGTGAGGAACTCGACGGTAGGCACTACGTTCTCGCCGCTTCCCCAGAGATCGCCGATGCCTTCCAGGGTGAGCGAGAGATCTCCTGCCACCCAATCCGGGAGAGCGCTCTCCTCGACGATGATCTCACCTTCGTCGGTGAGGCTGAAAGGACCGGCCGTATCTATTGAGATGGTCGGATCGAGCCGGACAAGGAAATGGCGCAACCCGTCGTCGTAGGGTTCATCACCCCATGCGAAGAATGCAGGTCCTGCAGAGTCAGCCAGGGAATCAGCCTCCGACCCCGCAAGGGCAAGCACACTCGCAACAAGAGCAACAACCACGGAAAGTGCTCCAAGCATTCTCCACTCGGCGAGACGATCGAGCATCGGGTCCGTCCTTCTCCACACACAGCCGGTCCTTCGGCCTCCGCCTCATTGGATAGCCACGAACAACCTGTCGGTCCTCCACGAGCGTGGATAAGGAGTAGTTTCGTCCGAAACTACTTCATGACGGTGCCGGCGCCTGAATTCGGGCTAAGACCAGGGGTCGCCCTTCGGGGCCGCGTCCTGGCGCTCTTCGGTCAGATCGACGGTTTCATCGGTCAGGTCGATGACCGGGTCGACTGTTCGCTCTGAACCCGGGAGGTCGATGAAAGTCTCTGGTTGTTCGCCGTCGAATCCTGGGTCGTAGGCCGACATCGGACTCTTGCGCTCCTTGGGGTTCTCCGCCTTGTTGATGTGAACATCGACGTGGCCCGTCGCGGCCAAACGAGGCAGATCAACGAAGGTCGGCTCGGATCGGGCGGGAGCGCGTTTCCCGACACCAGGCGCCTTCTCCGGACTGGCAGCCGCCGCAGCCTCCAACCGGACGGCAATCCGATCGTCAACCTCGTCCCGACGAGATGACCGGGCTAGAAGCACCAGACCAACCCCCACCGCGAGCACAACAAGCGCTCCGCCGGTGATGAACCATCCGGTCATAGAGGTTCCACTCGCCTGCGCTACAGCCGGCGACCACCAACCAATCATCAGAACGACATATTCAAATCGGATCGTGTGCCCTTCGATCTACACCTGAATCTATCTCAGATCGGCTCCTATTCAAGAGCAATCGCAGGATGCGGAACTCTGAGGCGATGGAGCGGCTACGCCCAGGGATCGGCCGGTAGCGGTGCTGCGTCCTCCAACTCACGCAGATCAACCACCGAATGCCGACGGGGCGCCGGCCCAACGGCGGGTTCAGACTCGAGAGCAGTCAGGTCAATCATGATCTCGGGTTCCGGCGGCAATGGAGGTGTGTTTGGGTTGGCGTGGTCCACCAACGGCGGAGCCGGCCGTCGCCCGATGATGGCGGGAGCGCCTTCCGGCGCAGCCGACGGAACCTCTCGCAAACGAGTTACCTCTCCGCCGATCGGGCCCTGCCCTCTATCTCCCGGTTGTGAGTCCGGCTTTTGCCGCCGAAAGAGACTCGAAGGCAGACTCGCCACATGCACCTGGCGCTTCGATGACAGGACGATGGCGCCGATCCCGACTGCGCATACCGCCAAGATCGACCACACACGCCAGTCGGTAACAACGCCGATCGCCTGCGACAGACGGCCGCTCACCACTCCATCTTCCGGGGTCTGTGTATCGGCCTTACGACAACTCCTGCATCACGTGACTGAGCATATCGAAGACAACCGTGCCGTGCCGGTTCCTTCGACTCGCGAAAAGCCTCCTCGTACATGATTTTCGCGGTCACGGGTTGCCGCGATACAGTGCCGAACGCTTCCCCCGGCCGCTCGAACTCACCAGTTTGAGTGTTCGACTTCCCCGAATTGACGAATTAGGCGCGTGCTATGCGCGGAATAGCACGCGGAGGTGGTTGACGACTTTCACACGTGTAACTACATTCGCGTAACACACCACCAGATCTCGTGGTTGCCACCCAAGGCACCACAAGATGTAGTGGTTGGAATGATAATCCAATTGCAGACGACAGACCGTTGCGTCTGCCTGACGAGCCCCGCCGAGAGCGGGGCATTCGGTCCCCTGGGCCACTGCAGACGGGGATCGTGGAGAGGGAGAAAGAGATGGGCCAAGGCCTGCGGATCAACCGGCGATTCACCCAAGCCGGAGTTGATCCATACGAGAGCATCGAATGGGAACGTCGGAACTCGGTAATTGCCAACCCGGACGGGTCGGTGGTGTTCGAGATGACCGATGCAGAGATTCCGGCCAGCTGGTCGCAGGTTGCCACGGACATCATGGTCTCGAAGTACTTTCGCAAGGCAGGCGTCCCTCAGTACGACGGCGAAGGCAACGAGATTCTCGACGAATCGGGGAACCGGCTCACCGGACCCGAACGCTCCGCCAAGCAGGTTTTCAATCGTCTCGCCGAGACATGGCGTTTCTGGGGAGAAACGAAGGGATATTTCGCGACACACGACGATGCGGAAGCCTTCGAGGCCGAGCTGAAGTACATGCTCGCCACTCAGATGGCCGCCCCCAACTCACCCCAATGGTTCAACACGGGCCTATTTCACAACTACGGGCTCACGGGACCTGCTCAAGGATTCTGGTTCGTAGACGATGAGACTGGTGAACTCGTCGACTCTCCCGATTCCTACTCGCGACCAGCCCCGCACGCCTGTTTCATCCTCTCCGTAGGCGACGATCTGGTCAACCCGGGCGGCATCATGGACCTTTGGGTTCGTGAGGCGAGAATCTTCAAGTTCGGGTCCGGTGCCGGCTCCAACTTCTCCAATATTCGCGCTGAGAATGAACTCCTCTCCGGCGGTGGCAAGAGTTCCGGCGTGATGTCGTTCCTGAAGATCGGCGACCGGGCGGCAGGTGCGATCAAATCGGGCGGCACGACCCGCCGGGCGGCCAAGATGGTCATCCTCGACGTCGATCATCCGGACATCGAGCAATTCGTCAACTGGAAGAAGGCCGAAGAGGAGAAAGCCAAAGTCCTCATCCAGCACGGCGGAATGCCGGCCGACTTCAACGGCGACGCCTACGCCACAGTCTCCGGCCAGAACTCCAACAACTCGGTGCGGGTTACGAACGATTTCGTCCGCGCAGTGATGGAAAACGACACCTGGGATTTGACGAACCGCAAAGACGGTACGGTTCGCAAGACGATCAAGGCACGTGACCTATGGAGCCAAATTGCCGATGCCGCCTGGGCGTGTGCCGATCCGGGACTCCAATACCACACGACCATCAACCAGTGGCACACGTGCCCGGCCGGTGGCGAGATCAGAGCGTCCAATCCGTGCTCGGAGTACATGTTCCTCGACGACACGGCCTGCAACCTCGCCAGCCTCAACCTGGTCAAGTTCCACAACCAAGACACCGGTCGATTCGACATAGAGACGTACGAACACGCGGTCAGGCTATGGACGGTCGTCCTCGAGATCTCAGTGGCAATGGCCCATTTCCCATCGAAGGAGATCGCACAGGGTTCGTATGATTATCGGACCCTCGGCCTCGGATATGCCAACTTGGGCTCGTTGCTCATGCGACAGGGGATTGCCTACGACTCCGACCAGGGGCGCGCTATCGCCGGCGCGTTGACGGCCATCCTCACAGGCACGTCCTATGCCACCAGCGCCGAGATGGCCGCCGCAGTTGGACCGTTCCCGAAGTACTCGGAGAACCGCGAATCGATGTTGCGAGTTATTCGCAACCATCGGCGTGCGGCCTACGGAGCCACCGACTTCGAGGAAGTCGGCCACGAAGTCATGACGATCGACGAGGCGACCTGCCCGGCAGAGCTCGTCGGGGCGGCTCGCGATTCATGGGACAAAGCACTGGAGTGGGGCCAGGAGGTTGGATACCGCAACGCCCAGGCCACCGTGCTGGCGCCGACCGGAACCATCGGGCTCCTGATGGATTGCGATACGACGGGCGTCGAGCCCGATTTCGCTCTGGTCAAGTTCAAGAAACTGGCGGGCGGCGGATTCTTCAAGATCGTGAACCAGTCGGTTGCTCCGGCCTTATCAGCACTCGGCTATGACGATCACCAGATCCAGGACATGGTCGATTACGTGGTTGGCACCGGCACGCTGTTGAATGCCCCGCACATCAACCGCCAGTCGTTGATTGAGAAAGGCTTCAGCGCCGACGACCTCATCAAGATCGAGAAGGCACTACCCGGTGTGTTCGACCTTGGACAGGCTCTCTCTCCACACGTTCTCGGCGAGGAGTCGCTCCGGAGCCTCGGGTTCTCTGAGGATCAGTACAAGTCGCTCGACTTCGATCTCTTGACCAAACTCGGATTCTCCCGGTCGCAAGTTGTTGAAGCCGGCGACGCCATCTGTGGCCGGCAGACGATCGAAGGCGCTCCGCATCTCCTCGACGAACACCTTCCTGTGTTCGATACGGCAAACCGCAACGGGCGCTATGGAACAAGGCTGATCCATCACCATGGCCACATCAAGATGATGGCCGCCGCCCAGCCCTTCATCTCAGGCGCAATCTCCAAGACGATCAACATGCCGAACGAGGTGTCCCCCGAAGACATTGAGGGAGCCTACGAAATGTCTTGGCGGCTGGGCTTGAAGGCGATGGCGCTTTATCGCGACGGCTCAAAAGCCTCCCAACCGCTTTCCTCGACGACGGACGAAGCGGACAATGAGGAACAGGACCAGGACATCAACGCCGCTCTGCAACAGGAGAAGGCCCTCGCCTGGGGCCAGATCCCTGCCGGCCTCTCCCCCACCGAGGCATACGACCAGGGAATGCAGCCGCCCCGTTTCATGCTTCCCTCCCGCCGCAGCGGATTCACCCAGGAAGCTCGCATAGGCGGCCACAAAGTGTTCCTGCGCACCGGCGAGTACGAAGACGGGACGTTGGGCGAACTGTTCATCGACCTGGCCAAAGAGGGGGCGACACTCAGAGGCATCCTCTCGTGCTTTGCCATCGCCGTCAGTAAGGGATTGCAGTACGGGGTGCCGCTCGAGGAGTTCGTCGACACGTTCGTGTTCCAGACGTTCGAACCGCGTGGCATGGTCGAGGGCCACCCGCACATCAAGATGTCCAACTCGATCGTCGACTACGTCTTCCGGGCGCTCGGCGTCGAGTACCTCCATCGAGATGAGCTGGCCCAGGTACCGCCGGTGCGGCCGGCCGAGTTGCCCGAACCACCAAAGGGTCTTGCCGTCGAGGCCGGCATCCAGCTCGACCTAACCGAAGCAGCCATGGAGTCGCAGATAGACGCCCAAGTGGATGCCGCTCGTTTCGTGGATAGCCCTTCCTCCAACGGGTCGAATGGCAACAATCCGACGAGAGAACCGGTAACGGTCGGCGCCGCGGTTCGTTCGGCTAGCGATACGGCACCCAGTGCCCAACCGGAGTCCCAGGCGGGTTCCGATGTCGGAGATGCACCGGCCTGCTCAAACTGCGGCAATATCACGGTTCGTAGCGGCTCTTGCCACGTGTGTCTGACATGCGGGGACACAACCGGCTGTAGCTGACGAACCTCTGTTTCGAGGCGTCCAATCAGACTGAGGTCTGTAGGGCCTTGGTCGGAAGACGGTAGATGTAGGCGGCGATACCAACGGCCAGCACCACGAGGGCAACCCGAACGATGACGTTGGTAGCGGCGAACACGATCGTGACCGAGAAGGTGACGGCTATGGCAACGATCGCCAATGCCTTCGCCCGGCGACTGAACCCGAGCCCTGCGCGCCAATCCCGCACTATCGGACCGAACACACGGTGCCCGATCAGCCAGTTGTCGAAGCGCTCGGACGAACGCGAGAAGAAATAGGCTGACAACAGCACGGGACCAGTGGTGGGTATGCCGGGAAGCACGAGCCCGACGACCGCGACACCAAGGCTCAAGAAACCGAGCCCTGTCAGGATGATACGGGCAATCCGCCGCTGTGCCTGTTTCGCCATGGCCGGCAGCATATCGCCCTCGTTTCCAACAGCGGGTCGAGAAATCACGTCGGGGAATGCTTCCCGGCGACTTGGTGGAGGGACTCATGTCGGCAAGCGACCTGCCGACAGGATCGGTTGACGTGGGAACGGCATCGCGTCGAGAAGACCCAGGCATGCGGCGAAATACCATCCACCGTTCGGCGGTAATAGGACCTGGTGTCCGGCTGAGAATTTGAAACACCATCCGGCCCTACGCGGTTGGAGTCAGGTGCACCGTGAAGGTGCACTGCTTGGCGCCACGCTTGATGGAGTCGTGCAGCTCGACCTCCACCGGTGTGGCGG
>CBDTUP010000154.1:0-6498 GCA_965363685.1 uncultured bacterium
TTCGCTTGCGTCTGACGACTCGGTTCTCGCCACCTCTTCACTCGCGACTTCCTCATCCGTGACGGGCTGCTCAGCACTCGTGACCGCTTCACTCGCGACTCGCGACTCGCGACTCGCGACTCGTTTGTGCTGTCGTCCCAAGTGATCCGCCCAGGCGACAACCTCGTTGATCTCGACGTAGCGACGGTCTCCCGATTCGTCGAGTTCGAAGCGGGACTCAATTCGTTGTTTGCGAGCCCAGTTTCGAATAGTTGAAGCAGGGATTCCGGTGAGATCTTCGGCCTCGCGCAGTCCTACCCACCGTTCCTCGGTCTCGTTTTCGGCCGCCCGGGGTTGGGAGACGACCAGAGGAGGGCGGTTTTGCTTGCTGGGTACGGGGCGTCGTGAGTCGGTCATCGAGGCCAGGATACGCATTCTCCGCACGCCGGCCGACTTCAGGACGAAATCGGCGTCCTCGCCTCCATCACGGAAGTGCATTAGATAGACTCAGAGTGGTGAAGAGCTCACATTTGATGAGGCTGGTGCTGGGAGCAACGGTGATCACTTTGGTTACCGCTGCGTGTCAGGCTGTGGATTCGGATTCCGATCCCGGGCCGGTCACGACCACGACCGAGCGCCTGGAAGTTCTCGATGTGACCGTCACCACCAGACCGAGCGTCATCCCGCGCGATGATTCCGTACCGGCGACAGGTCTCCGAGTAGCTCGTCATGCCACAACCACAACCTCGACCAGCACGACAACGACCTCCACCACAACAACAACCTCCACCACTCTTCCTGCGAAGCCGCTGGTCCCGTTCCCGGATATTCCTCCACTCGCCGTCTTCGAACTAGCTGAGGACAAGGCAGTGCACGTCGTCTCCGACCCCTACACGATTGATCCGGACACCTGTGAAGGGATCATCTGGACTACCGCCGGGTCGGATTGGTCGTTCTTTGTAGTGGCGGCGGCCACGGCCGACGGATTCTGCGAGGTTTGGATGGGTGGTCAGGTCGATAACCCCGACTACACCGGGAATCCGAACCTGTACTGCCTCTTGCCGGAGGATCACTCGCCGGTGACGGTGGCTTCCGATGCGAATTCTGATTGGGTCTCCGAACCGGGACTGTGCGGACCCACCGGATTCGACCAGGGTTGATTGCCAGGTTGTCAGCCGACAGACCGTTGTGTCCCTAGGATTCAGTCGACATGCCAGACGAAACTGAAATCCGCGCTCTAGTCACCCGCGTCGTTGAGGGTCTCGTTCCGAATGACGCAGTCGAACCGGCGCCATCCCCCGACGGCCTCCCCGTCATCGCCATTGGCGCCGATCACGGCGGATATCCACTCAAGGAACGACTCGGATTCCGTCTGAGAGAGTCGGGCTATGAGGTGGTTGACTGCGGCACCGATAGCGCGGATTCGGTGGACTACCCCGATTTCGCTCACAAGGTGGCACGAAAGGTCGCAGACGGCGAAGCAACGTACGGCATCGTCATCGACGGAGCCGGAATCGGGTCATCGATGGTTGCCAACAAGGTACCCGGCGTTCGGGCGGCCCTTTGCTACGACCTCTCCAGCGCCCGGAACAGCCGCGAGCACAATCATGCCAACGTTCTCACGCTCGGAGCGGGCCTCGTCGGCGACGGGCTAGCGTGGCAGATCACACAGGAGTGGCTGGCCACGCCATGGGCGCCGGGCCGGCACGCTGCCCGGGTCGAGAAGATCACAGAGTACGAGCGGCGATACTTGAGGGAAGAGAAATGAACCGTGAAGAGCTCATCGAGGCAGTGACCAGGGAGGTGCTGGCCGCGTTGTCGGGATCGTCAGATCCAGATGCCGATTGTGAAGGTGCCTGCGCCGCGCACAGCCCGGACAAAGTCCGCAACATCGTCGCCAACGGCGCGGATCGGGTCAGCTATTACGGAAACGGATCTGATGTCCCGCTCGATCTCGCCAGGTTCATCGATCACACGCTGCTCGCACCGGACGCAACGGCCGACGATATAGATCTGCTCTGTTCAGAGGCCAAGGACTACGGGTTCGCCGCCGTCTGCGTGAATCCTGCCTGGGTCAAACGTGCCGCGGTCAACCTCAAAGGAACAGGGGTCCGGGTGGCGTCGGTAGTTGGGTTCCCTTTTGGGGCGACTACCGCCGACATCAAAGCAATGGAGACCAGACGGGTCCTCCGCGATGGGGCGCGGGAGATCGACATGGTGCTGAATATCGGCGCCCTCAAGTCGGGTCAGTACGACGACGTCCGCGCTGACATTGCCAAGGTTTCAGACGCCTGCCACGAGGTTGGCGCGCTGAACAAGGTCATCATCGAAACGAGCCTCCTCGAGGACGAGGAGAAGGTCATGGCTTCGTACCTGGCCAAGGAAGCGAAGGCCGATTTCGTGAAGACCTCAACTGGATTCGCCGGCGGAGGAGCAACCGTTCACGATGTCCTGCTCATGCGGGAGACTGTGGGTCCGGACATGGGAGTCAAAGCGTCCGGCGGCGTTCGGAGCCGCGAGGATGCTGAAGAAATGATTGCAGCCGGAGCAACGCGAATAGGCGCTTCGGCCGGAATCTCAATCGTGACGGGAGGAACCTCGAGTGAGCAATATTGATCTGCGGTCTTTCGTCTTCCTAGACAGCCTCCAACCGCAGTACGCGGCCTTCATCGGTACCACCGCCCAAGGCTTCTTGCCGCTTGCCCATGACGCCTCGCTCTTCGTGGAGATCGCTCCCGGAATCGAAATCAACCGGGTAACCGACATTGCCCTCAAGTCGAATCGCGTCAAACCGGGTATGCAGATCGTCGAGCGGTATTACGGGCTGCTGGAGATCCATTCACCGGAGCAGGCCGAAGCGAGGGGCGCCGGAGCTGCCATCCTCGACGCCATCGGACTTCAGGAGTCCGACCGCCTCAAACCAAAGATTCTCTCGAGCCAGATCGTCCGTCGGATCGACGACCACCAGGCCCAGTTGATCAATCGAATGCGGCACGGGAACATGATCATTCCCGGCCAGACGCTCTACGTGCTCGAGTGTGAGCCGGCTGCCTACGCAGCGTTGGCCGCCAACGAGGCCGAGAAGGCCGCCAACATCAACGTTCTCGAGGTACGAGCATTCGGATCCATGGGTCGCGTCTACCTCGGCGGCGAGGAGAGAGACATCGACGTAGGTTGGCGGGCAGCCGTTGCTGCTTTGGAAGGTTTGGAAGGCCGCGAGTCATAACGACGAGGAGGAAAACCAATGGCTGAAGCCCTTGGAATGATCGAAGCAAGAAGCTTCGCAGCAATGGTGGAAGCTGCCGACGCAATGGTGAAGGCAGCGAAGGTCGAACTCGTTTCCTACGAGGAGACCGGTGGCGGCTACGTGACCGCAGTCGTGCGCGGCGACGTTGCGGCCGTGAAAGCGGCAGTCGAGGCCGGCATCCGCGGCGCCGAGCGCGTCGGTGAAGTGATCGCCAGCCATGTCATCGCCCGTCCACACACAAACATCGATCTCGTGCTCCCGCTCGGCCGCGCCGAAGAGGCAGGCAAGGAGTAGGCAAAGGAGGGAGCACATGCTCCTCGGACGTGTAGCCGGCACGCTTGTCGCCAGCCGGAAGGAGCCCAGATTGTCCGGGCTCAAGTTCCTGGTGCTCAAGCAACTCGATGTCGACAATACCGAGACCGGTGGCTATGTGGTGGCAGCGGATGCGGTGGGCGCCGGAGTAGGCGAAGTCGTCATGTATGCGACGGGTAGTTCCGCCAGACAAACCGAGTACACACATGAGCGCCCATGCGACGCGGTGGTAATGGCGATTGTGGATACCTGGGAGGTCGGCGGTGATGAGCGCTACCACAAGTAAGCCATGAGCGGCCTCAGCCAAGAAGACATTCGCGCCATCATCGACAAGGTCGAGCGGAGGTTGGGCGACGTCGCCACTTCCGATCGACCGGCATCGACCTTGCAGGCTCGTGCCGAACTGGCAGTCTCCCAAGCCGATCTGGGCGAAGGGATCTACCGTACGATCGATGAAGCCGTAGCTGCGGCCGGTCGTGCTCAAGTCGCATATGCGGCGATGGGCCTGGAGAAACGCAAGGCCATCGTCGAAGCGATGCGTCAAAGCATGCTCAGCCATGGCGATCATCTCGCCCGCCTAGCGCATACGGAAACGGGTCTCGGCCGTTACGAAGACAAGGTTCGGAAGAACCGTATCGTCGCGCTCAAGACCCCCGGACCAGAGGATCTCGAACCGGTGGCCATCACCGGCGATCAGGGCATGGCTGTTGTGGAATGGGCACCGTTCGGGATGATCGGTGCGATCACTCCGACGACGAATCCGACTTCGACGATCATCAACAACGCGATAGCAATCGTGTCGGCCGGCAATGCGGCCATCTTCAACGTTCATCCGAACGCAAAACAGGTGTCGGCCGAGAATATCCGTCTCCTGAACCGGGCGATTGTCTCGGCAGGTGGTCCACCGGATCTCATAACTGCGATCCCCGAACCGACGATAGATTCCGCCAAGGAATTGATGCACCATCCCGACGTGCCGGTACTCCTCGTCACCGGTGGGCCGGGCGTGGTGCGTGAAGCTCAGCGGACATCCAAGCGAGCCGTGGCTGCCGGGCCCGGCAATCCTCCCGCGGTGGTCGACGAGACCGCCGACATCGAGAGGGCGGCGGCGGCCATCGTCGGTGGTGCATCCTTCGACAACAACATCATCTGCGTTGATGAGAAGGAAGCGATCGTGGTCGACTCGGTCGCCGATCGTCTGCTCAGAGCGATGGCCCACAATGGTGCCTATCTCCTCAAGCAGCATGAGCTTCAGCGCCTGGAGCGAGTGATCTTCAGGGAGATGGGTCAACCGAACAAGCCGGGCGTTATCAATCCGCAATGGATTGGAAAGAACGCTGCGGAGATCCTGGCTCAAATCGGAGTACAGGTGGCCGACGACGTTCGGCTGGTAGTGGCAGATGTTCCCCGGGATCACAGCCTGGTTTGGACCGAGCAGATGATGCCGGTGTTTCCGGTCGTGCGGGTTCCCAACGTCGATGTTGCGATCGAGCTGGCGGTCAAAGTGGAGCATGGATTCCGTCATACGGCCGGTATCCACTCGACCAACGTCGAGACAATCACCAGGATGGCCCGGGCCATGAACTGCTCGATCTTCGTGGCGAACGGGCCGTTCTATGCAGGTCTCGGCGAGGGCGGAGAGGGCTATTCGTCCTTTTCCATCGCCAGTCCCACCGGCGATGGTCTCACCAGGCCGAGGACGTTCTCCCGTGAACGCCGGGTCACGGTGGTCGGCGCCTTGAGGATTGTCTGATGCCGATGCAGCCGGCTATTGCATTGCTGGAGTTCGATTCCATCGCAGTCGGTATCGAGTCCGGTGATGCCATGGTCAAGCGGGCGCCGCTCGACGTCATCAAGGCAGGAACTGTACATCCCGGCAAGTACCTAGTTCTGGTCGGCGGACAGGTTGCGGATGTGGAGGAAGCCCTCGAGGCAGGGCGGTTCGTGGGAGGCGACGACCTCGTCGACGAGATGGTGCTGCCGGACGTACACGACGATGTTGTAGCTGCTCTCATCGGCACCAGGGAAGCAGGCCCGGGTGAAGCGCTGGGGATCGTGGAGACGACCACCGTTGCTGCGGTTATCGAGGCGGCCGATGCCGGCGTGAAGGGAGCGTCCGTCACCCTGAGAGAAATCCGGATGGCCGACGGTCTAGGCGGCAAGGGGTATCTCTTGTTTTCCGGCCCCGTGGCCGAAGTGGAAGCCGCCGTTGAGATCAGCGTCGAGCGGGTATCCCAGCAGGTGGTCGCGAGCAGGGTCATCTCGCAAATTCATTCGGAGATGGATGAAAACCTTGCGGCCGATGGTCGGTTCCGAAAACGACTGAAGGATTCGTAGGTGCAGCTGGGACGCGTGATCGGCACGGTGGTGGCCACAGAAAAGACCCCGAACCTCGAGGGCGTCAAGTTCCTCATCGTTCAGCCTCTGACCAAGACTCTGGAGCCATCCGGTCGTCCCGTGGTGGCGGCAGATGGAGTTGCGATGGCCGGCCCGGATGAACTGGTCTACATCGTCGGGTCGCGCGAAGCAGCGCAGGCCATGCCGGAACCGTTCGTTCCCGTCGATCACGCGATTGTCGGCATAGTGGATGAGGTGGCCGAATGGAACGCCTAGGTTATTCGATCGTGACACCTCGATGAAGATCGCCAAGGTGGCCGGTACGGTGGTCTCAACCATCAGCGCACCCATTTTCGACGGGCGGCGCTTGTTGCTGTGCGACTACATAACTCCGGATGGTGAACCGACGGGGGACTATGTGATAGCGGTTGACGTTGTCGATGCCGGGGCGGGGGAGACCGTGCTGATCCTGGATGAGGGCAATGGCGCCCGTCAGATCATGGAGATGAAGACCGCTCCCATCAGAGCAGTCGTGGTTGGCGTGGTCGATGAGGTAGAAGTCTCATGAGCAACGACCGGAAGCTGTATCCGAGCCTGCTCAGGGCTCATCCGTGGCACGGAGT
>CBDTUP010000155.1:0-6458 GCA_965363685.1 uncultured bacterium
ATGATCAGAGAGGAGCCTCGCTGGAAGCGAAGGCCCTGGTTGAGCTGGCTCATTGGCGTCGCGGTGTTTCTGCTTCCGGTGCTGTCTACGGCCGGGGCGGCAACCCTCGTCGGCAAGCTCTTTCTGCGTCCGGAGACCTTCCCAGGAGTCCTGTTCTGTTGGGCAGGTTTTGTGGCGTTGGTGCTCGTCGTTCTGGCCTCTTAGACCGATTCGTCAGCCGACTCCTGCCGCCGGCGGCGCTGATGCGGCCGCCCCGCGACTTCAGCGGCGAAGATGGATTCACCTACACCGTGGTCGATTCAACAGGCAGAATGGCCAACGGTTCTGTGAGCGTGACGGTCCTAGCACTGAATGACGCTCCACTGGCCCGTGATGACTCTGTATTGGTGGTTGCCGGAGCCACGATTGCGCGACCGGTGCTCGTCAATGACTCAGACCCGGAGGGTGAAGGCCTTTCCATTGTCTCGATTGAGACGATGACCGCGGCCGGAACGGTCCGGTGGACACCGGGATCAAGTTTCATTCTCCATTCGGCCCCGGACCCGTTCGTCGAGTTCGATGCCTTTGCCTAACAATCACCGGTCCTGAGGGTCTCACGGCAACGGCGGCAGTTACGATCACCGCTCCCTGAGGTGATGCTCGCCTCCGAACCCGCTGGGCCCTTTCTCATCAACTTCTCAGATCGTTTGCAGATATGCCTTAGACGGCCGCTTGATACTGCTTCGAGAGAAACCTGAGGAGAAGCACGATTGACAAGGAGACTGTTGGTGCTCGTCGCTATTGCAGCGCTCGCCGCAACCGCCTGTAGTGAGGACGATGCTTCCGACCCGGTGGCGTCACTGGAAACCGATGTCGAGGACACTCTCGCCGTCGAGGCGGACGAGACCGACTCCGACACCGCCGCCGATGCCGAGGAAGCACTGCTGGCCTTCTCCGCCTGCCTGAGAGAAGAGGGCATTGAGGTCGGTGATCCCGAAGTAGGGTCCGATGGCGGCCTTGGCGTGATGGTTGGCGGCTCCGAGGGTGAGATGGATTTCGAGGCCTTCGAGGCGGCGCAGGAGAAGTGTGCGGTTCACCTCGAGGGTGTGACCACGGAGTTCGAGCCACCGGACATGACGGAACTCGAGGATGAACTCCTCGAGTTCGCAGTCTGCATGCGTGACAACGGGGTCGAGATGGACGATCCCGGCTTCACCAATCCCGGCGACGGCGATGGCGGCGGTGTGATCCAGCCGTTCGGCACGTCCGCCGATCCCAATGATCCGACTTTTCAAGAGGCCTTCGAAGTCTGTGAGGGAATCCTCAGCTCCTTCGGCCCAGGTCAACCGTGATTGTCTGAGAACGAAAAAGGAAGCAAGATGAGCGACACCAGAATCACTACGGAGCCCTTTATGCCGCCCAATGACCAACCCTCAAACGATGGTGCCGCGCCGACTTTGGAGGCGCCGCACCGCCGTCGCCGATGGATATGGTGGCTACTGGTTGTCGTCGTGGTGGCGGCCGCCTCCGGCGCTGCAGTTGGACTCACCTCTCGTTCAGAAACCGATACGACCGCCGCAACCACCGTGGAGCTGAACTTCGGTGAGGCGATCGTCACCGACCTGGTGCAGACGGAGAGCTTCGATGGAACACTCGGAACGGTGGACGGGGAACCGGTGACCAGTCAGTTCACCGGAACGATTACGGCTGCGGCCGCCGCGGGTGAGGTCGTGGAACAGGGTGACATCCTCTACAGCATCGATGGCGATCCGGTGGTCCTGTTGTACGGCACCGAGCCGGCATATCGCGACCTGGCCATGGGAGTCGACACTCTGAGTGTGGGCGGTCGGCTCGCAGGGACGATCACGGAGACTGCGGAGCCCGGAACTGCTGTTGGGCAGGGTGACGTCCTCTATCGGGGGAATGGTGAACCTGTGATTGTGCTCTACGGAGATGTGCCTGCCTATCGGACCCTGCGCGATGCGCCCACCAACCTGGAGGGCGATGACGTTGAGCAACTCGAAACGGCTCTGGTCGCTCTCGGTTACGACCCGGACGGAACGGTCACGGTGGATCAGGAATTCACCTACAACACCGGCCAGATGGTCGAAGCCTGGCAGGAGGATGTGGGAGCGCAGGCCGATGGGGTTGTGGACCTGGGTGAGGTGGTCTTCATTCCCGGTCCTGCTCAGGTTCGTACGAGTGCTTCGGTGGGGGATTCCACGGGTGGGGGAGCGCCTGTGGCGACTCTCATCACCGGCGAGCCGTTGACCGGTAGCGATGTGATGCAGTTGGAGATGGCCCTCAGTTCGCTCGGGTTTGATCCTGGGCTGATCGACGACACCTTCACCGACGAGACCCGTATCGCGGTACTCGAGTGGCAAGCGTCCACCGGCTTGGAGGAGGACGGCGTGGTGGACCTAGGAGAGATCCTGTTTCTCGACGGCCCTGTCTTCGTCAGCGAGCAACTTGCCTCGACCGGTAGTCGGGTGAGCCCCGGTAACCCGGTGCTGGCCGTCTCTGCCTCCGATAAGGTCGTGCGCATAGACCTCCCGGCCCGTGATCAGGGGATCGTATCCGTTGGAGATGACGTGATAATCATCATGCCCGACTTCTCGGAGACTCCAGGAGTCGTCGCCTCGGTTGCTACCACGGCGTCCGTCGATCAGGGCAACCAGGCGGTTTTCGAGGTGATCGTGGAACTCAGCGATCCGTCGGTCGCCGCCGGCCTGGACGAGGCGCCCGTCGAAGTCGATGTCATCTCCGACTCGGTCCAGGACGTGCTCGCCGTGCCTGTGTCTTCGCTCGTCGCTTTGAGCGAGGGAGGCTATGCCGTTCGGGTTGACTCGGGGACCGGGAGTCCCCGCTTGGTGGCGGTCGATCCTGGCTTCTTCGCCGATGGGTATGTCGAGGTATCGGGCAGCGAACTCAAAGCCGGCGACCGTGTGGTGGTTCCGTAATGGACCTGCCGACGGTTCTTTCGCTCAGCGATGTCACGAAGCAGTATCCGACGACACCGGTGGTGCGGGCGCTGCAGGGCGTGAGTTTCGAGGTCAAGGCCGGGGAGCTGGTCGCCGTCGTCGGCCCCTCGGGATCCGGGAAGTCAACGTTGCTGCACATCATGGGAACACTCGATCGACCGACATCGGGTGAGGTCACCGTGGCCGGATACAGAGTCTCGGAACTCTCCGACAGGGACATGTCATCGTTGCGCGCCCACCACATAGGTTTCGTGTTTCAACAGTTCCACCTTTTGAGCGGATATACCGCGCTGGACAACGTCGCCGACGGGCTGCTGTACACCGGTCTGCCGTTGCGTGATCGGCGTGATCTCGCGGAGGTTGCTTTGCGACGAGTCGGGATGGGACATCGCCTGGATCACGTCGCTACCAAGCTGTCGGGAGGAGAACGCCAACGGGTGGCTACGGCCCGGGCACTCATCGGCAATCCGTCGATCGTCCTCGCCGACGAACCGACCGGCAACCTCGACTCGAAGACAT
This sequence comes from uncultured bacterium, assembly GCA_965363685.1. GTDB lineage: Bacteria > Actinomycetota > Acidimicrobiia > Spongiisociales > JAHEDJ01 > JAHEDJ01. The sequence continues at coordinate 3,480 of CBDTUP010000155.1, forward strand.
CCGATGCGATCGTGGAACTCATCGAGGAGTTGAACGAAACCGGCACCACGATCGTGGTGATCACGCACAATCCTGAGATCGCCGAAGACTTTCCCCGGTCGGTAGGACTACGGGACGGTCGGATTGAGTACGACACGTCGTGGAAGGAGGTCGCCTGATGACCGACACCCTCCAGGCAAGTGCCCTCCATCCCCGTGATCTCGGACGAACGGCAACCGTCGGCTTGCGGACCAGGAAACTGAGAACTGCGCTCTCGGCGCTCGGCATCATGATTGGCATTGCAGCCATGGTCGGTGTTCTGGGGCTTTCCGAATCGTCCAAGTCGGAGCTACTCGCCCAGCTCGATCGTCTTGGTACGAACTTGCTGACCGTCGAGGCAGGCACCGGCATCGGAATTGGGAGCGGTGAACTGCCGGAGGAAGCGGCCGGGATGATTGCCCAGATTGGGCCGGTCGAGACCACGACTGTGGTCAGCGCCGTAGACGACGCCAAGGTCTACCGCACCGACTACATCCCGGAAGGTCAAACCGGCGGGATATCGGTCCAGGCCGTCGATCTGTCGCTGTTGGACACCCTGGCCGGGAATGTCGTTGATGGGCAATGGCTGGATGCCGCCACCGGCGCCTATCCGACGACCGTGTTGGGATCGGTGGCCGCCGAGCGCCTGGGCGTGACCGAAGTGACCGGTACCGAGCAGGTCTGGCTGGGTGACCAGTGGTTCACGGTCATCGGTGTGCTCGAGGAGTTTGAACTTGCACCGGATCTCGATCGGGCGGCAATGGTTGGACTGGTGGCTGCCGAGGACTACCTGGATGACGACGGTGTGCCGACCCGCATTCTCGTTCGGGTTGATCCCGACCAGGTGGATTCGGTGATGGGCGTGATGGCGGCTACCGCCAACCCTGAGAACCCCGAAGAAGTTGAGGTGGCGCGGCCCACCGACGCACTGGAGGCCAAGGAAGCGGCCGACGACGCCTTGACGGCCTTGTTCCTCGGACTGGGCGCGGTTGCCTTGCTCGTCGGCGGCGTTGGGATCGCCAATGTGATGGTGATCTCGGTCTTGGAGCGACGTTCCGAGATTGGGCTGCGCCGGGCGCTCGGTGCCACCAAGCGGCATGTCGCCTCGCAGTTCCTCGGTGAAGCTCTACTGCTGTCCGGTATCGGTGGAATCGGAGGTGTGCTCCTCGGCGTGGCCGTTACGACCGGCTACGCCGCTTTGCGAGGTTGGTCGGCCCTGATTCCGCCTGTTGCGATAGGTGGTGGAATCGCGGCGGCACTGCTGATCGGAGCGATCGCCGGCCTCTACCCGGCCATCCGGGCGGCCAGGATGTCACCCACCGAAGCTCTCCGAACCGCCGGCTAGTTGGATGAAGCTAAGCGGTGACCGTCCAGACGACACCGCTGCGGGGGCGAAGAGCCACGTGCAGTGCCCCATCGGTTGTCTTCACCCCGCCGGAGCCCCACAGCGTCTTGAAGCTGGAGCCGATGGCGGCTTCGGGGATGATGGCGGAGGCACCCAGGTCCGACACGTTGACAGCCACGACCAATGTCTCGTGTTCGTCGGCAATCTCGAACGCATAGAGGGACGAGTCGTTGTCGGCGGTCAGGCGCCGGTAGGTACCGTGACGTAACGCGGAGTGCTTGCGCCGCAGCGCGATGAGTGACTTGTGCGCTCTCGATAGGCGGTCGTTCCACAGATCCGTTCGTTTCCAGGGGAAAGCGCCGCGCGAACCCGGGTCGTTTCCACCGCTCAGGCCGACCTCGTCGCCGTAGTAGATCGACGGCGCTCCGGGGAAGGTGAAGTTGAGGAGGGTGGAGAGGATGACCGAGTCGACGTCTTCCCCGACCACACTCAGCACCCGGGCGGTGTCGTGTGAGCCGAGCAGGTTGAGGTTGGCCAGGTGCGAATAGCGCGGATAGCGTTTGAGGAGTTCCTCGATGGCTTCGCCGTAACCGTGTGCATCGAGAGAGGGGGTAACGGGAAACGGCAGTCCGGCCGCTAGTTGTGCGTTGACCCGGTCACCGGCGGTGAAGGCGATAGTCCTGCCTCCGAAGTGATAGTTCATGGTCCCGTCGAATCTGTCCCCGTTCACGATCCACTCGCTGGCGTCTTCCCACAGCTCACCAACCAGGTACAAATCGGGGTTGACCGCCCGGACTCTCGTTCTGAACTCCTCCCAGAAACCGTCAGTCGTGATCTCGTTCGGTACATCCAGGCGCCATCCGTCGATTCCTTTTTGCGCCCAGTACTCGCCAACTGAGATGAGGTACTCGGCGACCTGAGGATTGTCCGTATTGAACTTGGGAAGGGCCGCGTTTCCCCACCACGCCTTGTAGCCCGGGGAGTGTCCGTCGTAGGCGTGCAGCGGCCAGCTTTCGACGATGAACCAATCGACCCAGGCTGAGCTCTGGCCGTTCTCGAGGAGGTCGTTGAACTGCAGAAACCCCCTGCCGCAGTGATTGAAGACGCCGTCCAGCACAACGCGGATCCCGCGCGAGTGGCAGCCGTCGAGGAGTTCCTCGAAGGCAGTCTCTCCTCCGAGCATCGGATCGATCTGGCGGTAGTCCCACGTGTGGTACCTGTGGTTGGACGGAGACGAAAAGATCGGGTTCAGGTAGAGCGCGTTGACTCCGAGGTCTTCGATGTAGTCGAGGTTCTCGGCGATGCCCAGCAGATCGCCGCCCTTGTATCCGAAGATGGTCGGCGGGCTATCCCAGGGCTCGAGGTTGGGTGGTTTCTCGACCCTGCTCGACGATGCGAATCGATCGGGAAAGATCTGATAGAAGATGGCGTCGGCCACCCAGGCAGGGGGACGGTTGACGGGGGTTGTCATTCTTCGCCTCGAAGCCACGCCTCGTAGTCACGTCGGTCTTCCATCTGCATTTGCTCCGTGATCTCGCCGGGCGGTGTTCGCAACTGGCGCGGATATTCGGCCTGTGCAAGAACGTCGCGGAAGTCGATTTCCGCCAACTGAGCCT
>CBDTUP010000156.1:0-6328 GCA_965363685.1 uncultured bacterium
ACGTGAGCCTATCGGTGGGTCATTGACCCGGGCCTGGTCCGCAGCGAGGATGGCCCCGTGGCAACCATCCCTGCGATTCCAGCGTGGGCTGTTCCTGACGTATCTGCCTACCTCGAAAGGAAGGCGAGCCAGGGGGCAGCCTCACAACACACCGTCGATGCTTATCGGCGAGATCTGGCGCAGTTCCTCGCATTCGCCGATCGTGCCCAGATTCAGGATCTAGCGGCCGTGGATCGAAGGCTGGTGAGGAGGTATCTCGCCTACCTGGATACGCTCGGGTATGCCCGCCGGTCGGTGGCCCGCAAGGCATCGGCTGTCAGGGCATTCTTCGCCGACCTGACTCGGCGCGGCGATTTGTCCCTCAATCCGGCCGAGCAGGTCGCTCGACCGAAGCTTCCGAAGACACTTCCCTCGGCACTGTCTCAGCGCGCGATCCGGGGAGTGCTCGATTCGCTCGACGGTGAGGATCCGCTCGAGGTACGTGACCGGGCGATTCTGGAGGTGCTCTACTCATCCGGACTGCGTGTTGCCGAGCTGGCCGCACTCCAGGCATCCGATGTCGAAGGACGCGATCTGATCCGAGTGGTTGGGAAAGGAAATCGGCAGCGGGTGGTACCGCTGGGTCATCCGGCGATGCAGGCTGTCACTCGCTATTTGAGTGCTGCTCGCCTGGAACTCCTGGCAGGGAGACACGGCGAAATGCTCTGGATCGGTGCAAGGGGTGGGCCTCTAGACGCCAGAGGAATCAGGAGGGTTGTTCGCCGAAGAGCCGGAACTTTCCCTCACGCATTCCGTCATTCTTTCGCAACTCACCTCCTAGAGGGCGGAGCTGATCTACGATCTGTCCAAGAACTTCTCGGCCACATTGAACTCGCGACTACCCAGATTTACACTTCCATCACCCGGGACCATCTCAAGGCGACCTATGAACGAAGCCATCCGCGTGCCTGACAAGCCCTCTGACGACCATGTCATGGAGTTGTGGCACCGATTCAAAGAGTCGGGTGAGGACAGCGTTAGAGACGCGCTCATCCTGCACTACTCACCGCTGGTCAAGTTCGTTGCCGGTCGTGTTGGAGTCGGCTTGCCTCGAAATGTCGAGCAGTCAGACCTCATCTCCTATGGGATTTTTGGATTGATCGACGCGATTGACAAGTTCGATCTGGAACGTGGTTTCAAGTTCGAGACATATGCAATCAATAGGATTCGAGGGGCGATCCTCGATGAGCTTCGCCAGCTCGACTGGGTCCCGCGCTCAGTGCGTTCCCGGGCTCGTGAGATCGAACGTTCGCTGGCCGAACTCGAGCACCGCTTTCAGCGGGCGCCGAGCGAGGAAGAGCTCGCTTCGCACATGGACATGGACCTTGCCGAACTTCAGGACAATCTTGCTGAGATTTCGACTCTTGGTCTGGTGGCTCTCGACGAACTTCTTGGCCGGGATCGCGACTCGTCAACGGTAGGGGACATTCTCCCGGATCCGCGCGGGACCAGCCCCGAAGCGGCGTTTCAAGTTGAAGAGATGAAGAGGGTTTTGGCGGACTCCATCAATCGGCTTCCCGACCGGGAGCGCCTCGTTGTGACGTTGTATTACTACGAGGGGCTCACGCTGTCTGAGATAGGCGACGTGTTGGGTGTCACGGAGTCGCGCGTATGTCAGATTCACACGAAGTCGGTCATGAGTCTCCGCAACAGGATGACCGAGCCCACGTATCGGTGAGTATCGAGCGAAGCTCGATACTCACAGCTGTCAGCTGTCAGCTGTCAGCTGTCAGCTTTCAGCTTCCAGTAACGATGATGGTGCCGCGCGACATCGGCGGCTTCCTGACAGCTGAGGTCTGATGGCTGAAGGCTCGCCTTCTGACTTGCTCCATTCGGCCTCGCTGGTACGCTCACCGACAAGAACGCACGCCTCGTGCGAGTTTCCCACGGTCGAAGCCGTTGCTTCGCGGGAGCTGTCAAACGCCGGGGCGGAGGAACAACCACAAAAGGAGCAACTGTGTCCGCAGTGACCATGAAGCAGTTGTTGGAAGCCGGCGTCCACTTTGGGCATCAGACCCAGCGGTGGAATCCCAAGATGGCGCCGTACATCTACGGCGAACGTAATGGGATCCACATCGTGGACCTACGCCAGACGCTCCAGCAAGCCCTGCACGCCCACAAATTCGTCCGCGACATCGTTCAGGCGGGTGGAAAGGTGCTGTTCGTAGGCACCAAGAAGCAAGCCCAGGGAGCCGTTGCCGACAACGCCGATCGTGCCGAGATGCCCTACGTCAACTTCCGCTGGCTTGGCGGAATGCTCACTAACTTCCAGACGATCCAGAAGCGGATCGCCTACATGAAGGAACTCGAGCGCATGGACGAAACCGGCGAGATGGAGTCACGTCCGAAGAAGGAACGTCTCCGCCTCCGCCGTGAGCGCGACAAGCTGGTTCGAAACCTGGGTGGCGTTCGCGACCTCAACGGACTTCCGGATGTTGTCTTCGTCGTAGACGTCAACACGGAAGCGACGGCGGTCAAAGAGGCCAGTCGCCTCGGCATTCCGATCGTCGCGATCGTAGACACGAACTGTGATCCGGATCTCATCGACGTAGTGATTCCAGGAAACGATGACGCCATTCGATCGGCGGACCTCTTCGCCTCGGTCATTGCCGATGCATGTCGCGAGGGACGTGATTTGGTTGGCAAAGACTCCATGAAAGACGCTGCGCCGGCCACAGAGGAAACCGAGGCCGTCGCAACTGAGACTGAAGAGGGATAAAGGTGGCTGATTTCACCGCCAAGGACGTACAAACGCTCCGGCAGCAAGCCGGGGTTGGAATGATGGATGCCAAGAAGGCGCTCGGCGAAACTGAGGGAGACATCGAGGCTGCCTTCGATCTGCTCAGGGAACGCGGCCTGGCCGCTGCGGCAAAGCGGGCCGATCGCGAAGCTTCGGAAGGTGCAATCGGCTCATACCTGCATCTGCAGGACGGTCGCCCGATCAGTGGCGTTCTGGTCGAACTCGTCTCCGAGACCGACTTTGTCGCCAAGACTCCCGAGTTTGGCGATGTCGCAAAGGACATCGCGATGCACGTTGCTTGGGGGAAACCCTCGTGGACCACCCGCGAAGACGTGCCTGCCGACATCGTCGCCAAGGAAGCGGAGATGATTTCCAAGCAGGCGCAGAATGAAGGTAAGCCCGAGCACATCATTCCCAAGATCGTCGAGGGAAGGATCGAGTCGTTCTACAAGGATCACGTCCTCCACGACCAGGTCTTCGCCAACTCTTCGAAGTTCGAGGGGACGATCGGCGAGATGGTGGCCCAGTTGGCTGCCCGGATGGGCGAAAACATCTCGATTCGCCGATTTGCCCGGCTGACAATCGGGGAAGAGTGAGATGAGCGACGTAGCGCCGCGGCGGATCGTTCTGAAGCTTTCCGGTGAGGCGTTCGCCGATCCGGATATTGGATACGGTATCGATCCGACCACGGTGCGCCGCGTCGCGACTGAAATCGCTGAAGCCCAGCAATCAGGCGTCGAAATCGCCATCGTTGTTGGGGGAGGCAACATCTTCAGAGGTGTGTCGAAGGCGGCTGAAGGCATGGATCCTGCCAGTGCCGACTACATGGGGATGTTGGCAACGGTGATCAACGCTCTGGCATTGCGCGATGCACTCGAGAAGGTGGATGTGCCAACCAGGGTGCAGAGCGCGATCAGCATGCGTCAGTTGAGTGAGCCCTACATCAGGCTGCGTGCGATCCGGCACCTTGAAAAGGGTCGAGTGGTCATTTTCGCCGCCGGGACCGGCAACCCGTTTTTTACCACCGACACGACCGCGGCACTCAGGGCTGTCGAGATCGGAGCGGAGGTCGTCATGAAGGCGACCAACGTCGATGGCGTTTACGATGCCGATCCGACAATCAACCCCAATGCGGCGTTGCTGGAAGAGATCACATACATGGAGGTCATCGCAGAAGATCTCAAGGTGATGGACCTAACTGCGATTACCATGTGTAAGGACCACAACCTACCGATCACGGTGTTCAACATTTCCCGACCAGGGAACATCGTGAAGGCGGTCCGGGGAGAACGCCTGGGCACGCTGGTTCACTGAGGAGACGGCAATGATCCAGGAACTCCTGAAAGATGCGGAACACCGCATGGATCAGGCGGTCGAACACACCCTAGGTGAGTTCGGAACCGTTCGAACGGGACGCGCAAATCCGGGCATTCTGCACCGGGTGATGGTGGACTACTACGGAGCGCCCACACCGCTGCAGCAACTCGCCTCGTTCTCGGTACCGGAACCGCGACTGTTGGTCCTCCAACCGTTCGACAAGAGCGCTATGACCAACATCGAGAGGGCTATTCAGGCCTCGGATCTCGGTCTCAATCCTTCAAACGACGGTAACGTAATCCGATTGGCCTTCCCCCCATTGACAGAGGATCGACGCAAGGACCTGATCCGTGTGGTCAAGCACATGGCCGAAGAAGGGCGAGTCGCAATCCGTCAGGTCCGTCGCCACACCAAAGATGACATCGAGGCTCTCGAAGGTGAGGTCTCAGAGGACGACATCCGTCGCGGGGAGAAAGACCTTCAAGACCTCACAGATAGTCATACAAAGCGGATCGATGAGCTGATGGAGCACAAGGAGCAGGAGTTGCTCGAAGTTTGAGCGAGGGTGACGACACCGGTCGGAGTGAGGAGGGCGGAGACGTCCTTCCGTTCCCGACCGACCGGGTGCACAACGAGGACGAGGAGTCGGCCCTCGATCCAGATATGGAGGCCTTGACGAACGGGTCTTCAGCACTTGATGACTTCACCCACGAGGATTACGTCGCGGCAACAACCCGTGAGTATCAAGGATTGGCCGAAGCGATCTCGGAGGCGGAGCAGGAAGATCACGAGATGGCCGCCGTGGCGGCCAGCATGCCGGGTGTGGGGACCGGAGTCGTTGGCTTCGACGACGTCACGGGTGATCGCGAAACAACCGACCTGTCCGAGAAGACGCGTTCGGACCTCCCCAGTCGGGTGATGACAGGCCTGGTGCTCGTGGCAACGGTTGCTGCAGCACTGTTTGCCGGCGGTGGGTGGCTGATGCTGCTGATCGGGGCTCTAGCCCTGATCGGACTCGTCGAGTTTTATACCGCGCTACGCGGTGTCGGATTCGTCCCACTGTCTCTTTTCGGCATCGTCGGTGCGATCGGTGTACTCGTTGGAGCCTGGTACTCGGGTCCGATTGCAGCAGCCGGGTTCACCGCAGCGACGGCCGTCGCCGTTTTACTCTGGTATTCGTTGCTGGTCAGAAGGAACCCCCTCGACAACGCAGCACTGACCATGCTTGGTGTTTTGTGGATTCCTGTGATGTTCTCGTTCGCCGCGCCGATTGCAGGCCATACAGATCATCGACCGCTGATCGTCGCTCTGGTGATTGCCACCGGGGTCCTCGACATCGGCTCCTATTTCGTCGGCAAGCGGTTCGGCAAGAGAAAGCTCGCCCCGGAGTTGTCGCCCAACAAGACTCTCGAGGGGTTGATCGGGGGCATCATCACCGCGGTCGCCGCCACCGTGCTACTGACTCTGATTCCCTGGTTCGAGCCGTTGGATTGGAAGTCCGGCCTCGGCCTGGCCGCCGTCGTGTCGGTGTTCGGGCCGCTCGGTGATCTCGCCGAGTCGTTGATCAAACGATCGCTCGGGATCAAAGACATGGGTTCGATCTTGCCGGGGCACGGAGGAATCCTCGATCGAGTCGACGGATTCCTGTTCACGATCCCGGCGGCATACTTCTTCTTCCGATTGGCCGGATTCCTCGGGTGATTCAGCCCCTAGTAGTACTCGGAGCAACCGGATCGATCGGCCGCCAGACGCTCGATGTTGCCCGCCGCCTGGGTGTCGACGTCTACGCGCTGGCTGCCAGACGTGGATCAGATGAGTTGGCCGCCCTTGCGGACGACTGGCCGGATGCTCAGATAATCGCCTCCGCGCCGACAGGGGAGGAACGCGCGGCGTTGGATCGGCTGGGCGCACGCGTCGGTTTCGGGCATGAGGCTATGGAGGCGGTTGCCTCTGCTCCCGGCAAGACAGTTGTCAACGGTGTGGTAGGCGCGGCTGGTCTCCGGTCGTCGGTTGCCGCGCTCGAGGCCGGCAATCGCCTGGCGCTGGCGAACAAGGAGAGTCTGGTGGCCGGTGGTCCGGTTGTGCTGGCCGCGCTGGAGCGTGGTGGCGGCATGTTGTTGCCGGTCGACTCTGAGCACTCAGCTCTCTTTCAGTGCCTAATCGGCGAATCTGCTTCGACCGTTCGTAGGCTGGTGTTGACCGCCTCCGGCGGACCGTTTCGCGGTTGGTCAA
>CBDTUP010000157.1:0-6313 GCA_965363685.1 uncultured bacterium
TAGCCGTGCCCTCTATCCACTTTCACACCGTTTCGTTCTCATACTCGTCGGCAGTTGATCTGCTGACCGATGTCTCATTCGACCTCGGCCGTGGCTGGTCCGGCCTCGTCGGAGCCAACGGCTCGGGGAAGTCAACACTGCTGTCTTTGATCGACGGCGGCCTCGAGCCCGATGCCGGGTCGGTTTCCGTCGAGGGCATCGTCGGCAGCTGCCCGCAAGCGGTCGAGGATCGGCACTCGCAAGTGACGGAGTTTGCTCATGCGTGGGATGGGGATGCCTACAACCTCCGGAGAAGACTGAAACTCGATCCGCAGGACATCGATCGCTGGCCAACCCTGTCTCCGGGAGAAAGAAAGCGGTGGCAGATCGGCTCTGTCCTCGCTACTCGACCCGACATCCTATTGCTCGATGAGCCGACGAATCATCTCGATGCCGACGGCCACGCGATCCTTGCGACAGAACTACAACGTTTTCCCGGTGTCGGAATCATCGTCTCCCACGATCGTGGGTTTCTCGATCACCTCACAATCAAGACGCTCCGGCTCAGCCGCGGCGCACTGTCGATCTGGGGAGCCCCCTACTCCGAAGCCAAGCCTGAGTGGGAGGCGGCCCAGGCCACCGTGCAAGCTGAGTATGAACGTACGAAACAGGAACGGGAGAAGGCCGACCGACGTCTGGCCGATCAGCGCCGAGCAGCAGAGACCGAACGGGCGCGCACCAAACGGCAGTTCCGCCTGTCGGGTCCCAAGGATCACGATGCTCACTCTGCGGCTGCTATCGGCAAGGCTGCCAAGGGCGACGCCTCCATGTCCAAAGCCATCTCGGTCGCCAAGGCTAGGGCCGACAGGCTGTCAGAAGCAGAGGGTCGTTTCAAGTACACACCCGTTCCGGGTGGTGATCTCTTTTTCCACTACCAACCCGCCAGGAGAGAGCGGCTTCTGTCGTATTCGGGCCCAATCGCGGCAGGCGATCGAGTGATCGCGGATGAGATCGATGTTCTGCTGGGTCGAACCGATCGAATACGTCTGGCCGGCCGCAACGGAGCCGGCAAGACCTCCTTGATCAGGCATCTGATTCACGAACCCGACATTCCGCCAGACAGAATCCTCTATCTGCCACAGGAGACCGATGCGTCGGCCGCGGCCGATCTGATCGCGCGGCTCGCTGCTCTCCCTGCCGACATCCGTGGACGTGTCCTTCAGATTGTGGCGGCACTCGGTGCAGATCCGTCCAGAATCCTCGCCAGCGAATCCCTCTCGGCGGGAGAGGCAAGGAAGCTGGCGATGGCCTTCGGGATGGGGGCCAATGCCTGGTGTCTGGTCCTCGACGAACCCACCAATCATTTGGACCTACCGTCTATTGAACGGTTGGAGTGTGCACTGGGAGGGTATCCGGGGGCAATCTTGATGGTCACTCATGACGAACACTTAGCCGCTGCCGTTACGAATCAAGAGTGGTCCATAGAGGAGTTGTCCGGTCGGGTGAACCCGTCCTCTAGACAGAAGCGACGGAATGCCGTGGGCGAGCCAGCAGGTTCAGAACCTCCTGCCGGAAGTCGTTCGGCTGGAACGGTTTAGTGACGAAGGCGTCGGCACCACCCTCGTCGGCCCGTCGGCGGGATTCCTCCTCTGCGTGCGCGGTGAGGACCAGCACGGGGAGGTCTTTGGTGCGGCTATCCGAGCGAAGACGATCGAGGACTTCCCATCCGTCCATCTCTGGAAGACCGATGTCGAGAACGAGCAGGTCGGGTTGACCGTTGATGGCCGCTTCCAGACCCTGCGGTCCGTCTTCCCGCATGATGACCTCGAGCGCGGCAGGCCGAAGACATACTGCGATGAGTCGACGGATCACCGCCGAGTCTTCAACGACCAGCACTCGCTGTGCCACAACTCTCTCCTCGTACAATTCGGGCTGTCATTCGCCTCGTCGGCGAAACCTGGCGGTGGGATAGGAGTACTCCTCACCCACCTGTAGATCAAGTATCGACTCCGAGAGCACACATCTTTACGCACAATCGTGACTATGCCAAGAAAACACTAATTGACTAGTGGAACGCCTACCGGCGCCAGAACCGGCCGGGTCCGGGTTCGTGAGGTACAGGACGGGCAACACGCCCGATAGGGGGCAATGCGATCTGCTCGACGAACGCCTCCAGTTGCCGAAGGTTCCTGACTTCATAGGCACCGGTACAGTGCCTGGCATAGGCGCTCATCACAGAATCGCCGGTATCCCAGTAGGCCTCCGGTTCTGGGTTGAGCCAGTACACAGCCCGCGACAGTTCGACGAGTTGCGGGACAATGCCACTATTGACATCGCGGTAGTTGTTTCGAGCGTCGCCGGTGATGATCACCGTTGAGCGTCGGGTGAGACTTCCACCGAAACGTGTCCAGAACTGGTCGAGCGATCGGCCGTAGTCAGAATGCCCATCGATCCACACCACCTCCGCTTCGGATGAGATCCGATCGAGCGCGTGGGGAAAGTCGGTTCCCACCTCCAGGAAGGAAGTGACCTCATCGAGTGCATCTATGAACGCAAACGATCGCACCTTGGAAAACTGGCTCGACATGGCATACATGAACTGAAGTGTGAAACGGGCGAAGGTAGCCATCGAACCCGAGATGTCGCACAGCAGGAATATCTCCGGCTTGATCGGATGGGGAGACCTGAACTGCGGGTCTATCGGGACGCCACCCGTCGAGAGGGAACGGCGCATGGTTCTTCTGAAGTCCAATCTGCCCGACCTTCGGAGACGTCGTTTGTGAGCAAGCCGGGCTGCCAGCTTGCGGGTGAGCGGGTTGATGATCTGTTCAATCTGTACGAGATCGGCCCTCGAGGCATGCATCAAATCGACATCTTCGAGTAGCGGCTTGCGAAGGGTCTTGGCCACCGCCTCCCGACCCCGATCGGCCACCAGCCTGCGGCGGATCTCATCACGAATCTCCTCACGGAGTTGCTCAATCCGTTCCTCGTACTCTTCGCGAATCAACCGCTCCTCGAGGTCGGAATGGGCCTCGGCCTTCTCTGTCTCGAGAAGTCGCTCGAGGAGACCGTCGACGCCGAGCCTGCGAAGGGTGCGATAGAGGTAATAGGTTCCACCCACGGGACGCCCGGGCTCGATGCCCGCATAGTCATCGACCGCTCGCCGGACCAGCGACCGGATCGAAGACAGGTCATCAGACAAGAGAGCCTGGAACAGGGCCTCTAGCAACGCATCGAGGTCGGAGTCCCCTCCCCCGCCGGGTTGATGCATTTGGCCCGACTGCGGTTCGCTCCGTCCCGGCGACTCCGGCGCATCCGCTGCGACGGGATCCGGTCGGTGATAAGCGAAATACACTTCAAAAGCTGTGTCGAAGGCATCGAGATGCCGGACGTTCTTGACCAGCGTCGCTTCAAGGGTCGATTTGAACGCGGCCCGATCGGCGAGGTCGGTGTGGCGAAGTGCCTCGGTGGCGTCAATGGCCTCAACCATCGACACCGGAACGCCGGCCGAGCGCAACTCCTGTACGAAGCCGGTGAGAACGTCGAGCAGCATGGCCGGTCGCTCAGACTTCGAGGTCTTTGGCGACCCGCTCGATGTCGGTCTGGTATTTCAGGAGAACGTGCAGCGTTTCGGTCACATCAGCTGCCTCGATTTCGGCTATACCAAGAGCAAGCAGCGTTCGCGCCCAGTCGATCGACTCCGAAACCGAGGGCGGTTTCTTCAGATCGAAACTCCGCACGCTTCGCACGATTCGAGCTACCTGCTCGGCCAGATGGTCGGTGACACCTTCCACCCGTGCCAGGAGAATCTCCTTCTCCCTCTCGATGCTCGGGTAACCGATGTGGAGGAAGAGACACCGCCGCTTCAGAGCCTCCGACAACTCCCTGGTGTTGTTCGATGTAAGCAGTACCAGCGGTTGTGACTTCGCCTGCATCGTCCCGAGTTCGGGGATCGAGACCTGGAACTCGGACAGCACTTCCAGCAACAGAGCTTCGGTTTCAACCTCAACCCTGTCGATCTCATCGATCAGAAGAACAACCGGTTCGTCGGTGGTGATGGCCTCGAGCAGCGGACGGGTCAGCAGGTAGTCCTCACTGAAGATGTCTTCCTCCAGCGCGCCCCAGTCTGTGCCCTGATCGGCCTGAATCCTCAACAGTTGCTTCTTGTAGTTCCATTCATACAACGCTTTGGATTCATCCAGCCCTTCATAACACTGGAGGCGGATGAGGCGGCGATCGTGGACCGCCGCCAGCGCTTTCGCCAATTCCGTCTTACCGACACCGGCGGGTCCCTCAATGAGCACCGGTTTGCCCAAGCGTTCCGCCAGATAGACCACCTGCGCGATGCGATCATCGGCCAGATACTTGGCATCCCCGAGGGCAGCCCTGACTTCCCCGGGAGTTGTGAAAGTGTTCATGAGCGAACCTGGCCCTTCCCATGCAATATGTACTTCTCCGTGGTGAGCGCTTCCAGGCCCATCGGCCCTCTCACGTGCAGCTTCTGAGTCGAAATCCCGATCTCCGCCCCGAATCCGAACTCGTCACCATCGGTGAAACGGGTGGAGGCGTTGACCATGACCACCGCGCTATCGGTCTCCCGGACGAAGCGGTCGGCTGAAATCAGATCCGAGGTCACGATCGCTTCGGTATGGCCGCTCGAGTAGGAGCGCACGTGATCGATTGCCGCATCCAACGAAGGGACAACCTTGATCGCCATGATCAAGTCGTGATATTCCGTCGGCCAGTCCGACTCGGTCGCTGCCGACACACCATCGATGATTGCGCGGGTCGCCTCATCTCCGCGCAACTCGACGCCATACTCCTGGAGTCGTTTGCGGATCAGCGGGAGGAACTCGTCCGCCACATCCGCATGAACGACCAGTTTTTCGGCTGCATTACAGACGCCGGGGCGCTGAGTCTTGGCATTGAATGTGATGTCCGAAGCCATCTCGAGATCTGCGGAGGAGTCAACGTAGACATGACAGTTGCCCGCACCGTCGATCACGAATGGAACAGTGGCCTGCTCCTCGATGGCGGCGATGAGGCCGGGTCCACCACGTGGAACAAGTAGATCGACCCAGTCCTTGGCCTGCATGAGAGCTGTGACCGTTTCACGACTCGTGTCCTGAACCAATTGGATCGCGTCCACCGGCAGACCATGTGCCTGAAGCACGGCGCGGAGCACGTCGGCGACCGCGTTGTTGGAACGGAGTGCGTACGACGATCCGCGTAAGAGAGCCGCATTACCCGATTTGAAACACAGTCCGGCGGCGTCGGCCGTTACGTTGGGCCGGGCCTCGTAGATGACGGCAACGACACCGAGCGGCACCCGCGTTCGCTGCACCTGGATGCCGTTAGGAAGTGTCCAACCCCCCGTCGAGGAGCCAACAGGATCCGGCAAACCGGCGACCTTTCTCAGACCGTTGGCAATCGCCGCTACCCGCGGTTCGGTCAGCGCTAGTCGATCCATGAGCGCCGCGCCGATGTTCTGGGCGGCCGCCTCGTCCATATCGGCTTGGTTGGCGGCAAGAATTGCCTCGACTCGGCTGTCGAGTTCTGTCGCCATGCCGAGCAGTGCCGCGTTCTTCGCCGCCGTATCCAGCGACGCGAGCACACGGGCGGCCTGCCGTGCTTGCGTACCAATCTGATCAAACATTCTGGCGGAGTGTAGTTGCGACAAAGGGCCAGGATCCTGGTACTACCCTTGTGGGCCACCTCTCGGGGAGGCACTATCCAGGCCATGAGAATCGTGATCGTGGGAGCCGGCGCAGTCGGTTCCTATCTGGCTGCTCGCCTCTCCAGCGAGGGTCAGGATGTTGTGGTCATTGAAAGCGACGAACGTCATGCCGCACGCCTCCAGGAACGAGTCGATGCCCTCGTCATCATCGGGAACGGCGCCAGTCCTACCTCCCTCGAGGAAGCTGGTATTCGCAAGGCCGACCTGCTGATAGCGGTGTCCAACTCCGACGGCGCCAACGCCCTCGCCTGCCATACCGCACGCACGATGGGCGTCCGGCGGACGGTCGCCAGGATCGAAGACCAAGAACTGAGGTCCGGGCTCACGGGCCTCGGTGTCGACGTTGTCATTGACCCGGGCGAGATGGCTGCCCGCGAGATCATCGGTCTCATCGGACACAGTGGCATCTCCGATCTGGTGGAGTTCGCCCGTGGTGATCTCGTTCTCGTGGGCGGAATCGTGCGAAAGAACAGCGCAATGGTGGGCAAACAACTGACGGAATTGCGCGCTGATTCGACATGGGAGTGGGTCGTTACCGCGGTAGTCCGAGACGGCGAAACGATCGTGGCTCGAGGCAGTACGACGATTATGGAACAC